>CALIZJ010000111.1 GCA_938028845.1 uncultured Blautia sp. | reverse complement strand
ACCGCCGATCGGCTCATAGGTATAAAAATCCGGCAGGGTGATATTGTCCGGCCCGCTCCCATCAAGAACATACGCATACATTCCTGCTTCCTTTGTCTTTTCGCACAATTTCGTCAAATGCTCTGTCTGAAGCTTATAGATATCCATAAAGGAAATCATCGTCACCATTCCCAAAAAGAATATGGGCAGCACCAAAGCGGTTTCCACAGCAATACTGGCTTTTTTTAAAGAGGTGCGAAGAGACGTCTTCCCAGCGTGAATGCTTATCCTTTTGTATGTCGGGGGGATCAAAAGGAGGTGATACCTTGTCAGAGAGCGTATCCTTTCTATTCTTATTCTGTTTCCGAAAACGAACTGTTCTTTTTGGTTCCATTTCTTCTTTGCTTTATTGTCCACACACTGGGAAAACATCTCTTCACACCTCTTTTCTCGGTTAAATATAGCTGTATTGTTTTGTAACGGTAAAGGTTTTCCGGCTGTTTGCCTTTACGTCAATGGAAGCTTCTATAGAAGCAATACAGGAATCCAGGCAAAAACTGCTTCTCCCCGGCAGACTCCGCACAGAAAGTTCTACCATATCCATTCCTCCTGAAAGCTTTTCATTTTTTCCTTTTGCTAAAAGGAAGACCTGCAGGTAATCCTCATAGTCCATACCAGTTTCCGTTCCTCTCCTCTGGGTATCCAAGCCCTGCAAAAGCTCCGGAAGATTTTCCAAGCTGAGCTGCCAGTCTTCGATAGATTTTATAAGAGGTACCTTTCCTCCATCGAACAATTCCCTTACATCTAAAATACTCTCCGCAAAAGCCCAGCACAGAAGCAGCGCGCCTTCTATGATGACCGCGGCAGGCGGGATAAGGAAAGATGATGCGATCGCAAGAGCCAGCGCCTCCACCTGCGCTCTTTTTCCTGAGTCAGCAAGCAAATGTGCAAAATTTACGCCTTCACGGACTAAAAGGAGTTTTGTTGCTACAGATTTCAGATTATCCAGATCGTTATCCTTTCTTCCAAGGATATATTCAATCTGATACTCCAGCCCGCCGGAAGCGGGGTTAAGATAATTTCCCAATTTATCCATCAGATACTGCTGAAACAATACTTGGGAGGCATAAGAGGTATCCTGTTCTAAAACACCGAACAGGGGCATCCCTTCCTGCAGCTTTCTCCCGGAAACCAAAGTATTCTTTGAAACACTTTTATCAGAGATTCCCTTTCCCGGCGGGATTACCAGTTCCAAAATCCCCATTTTCATGATTCTTTTAATTACAGTAATGGGATTTTTTACCTTGGGTGCTTCCACCGCAGGAGTTTCCGGCTGACTGATCACTTCACCCTCCTGACCGGAATTTTCCTTAGCCGCTTCCAAGGCCTCCTGGCTGTTTTTCGCCGCCTGATTCATTTCTCTTTCATAAGAGCCTATGGCGTCTCCTGACTGCGCCTGCTCTCCTGTCTTTTCTGCTTCCTTTGTCTTATTTTCCCTGTCTTTCATCTCATTTAAAAGGAGCTGTATCCCCTGGCTTCCAAGGGTATCCTTCATATATTGTACGACCTGGCAGTAAAACACTGTGCCATCCTCATCCGTTGCCAGACGGTAGCCGGTAAATCCGCCGTCCTTTAACGCGATCCTCTGGCTGTTCTGCTTCAGAACCGGTTTTATGTAAGACTCCATATTATCGTAAATTTCCGCCATATTCAGGGAACCGCCCCCGCAGGAACCATCCAGAAAAAACAGATCGTAATCCTTTAAAAGAGTTTTGTCATATTGACCGAATAAAGAATATAAGCCGATATCCAGGCTGCTCAGGATCTGCGTTCTTGCCGCCGCCATTCGAACGGATTCTATACTTGTACAGACAAGAGACAACATCAGACTTAAGATCAACGTAAAAAAAACTGTTATGCTTCCTTTTCTTGCCATGGGGTACACCTCCTCCTCTGTTATTTTTCGGGTTTTCTGTTTTTCTTAAATGGAATTACTCTGTTTTGTGATTTTTGAAAGAAGATCTTTTACCAGACCGGTAAGCTGGTCCTTAAAAATAATGACCAGGCCGATAAGAACTACTAAGATCAATATAATTTCCACAACCCCCACCGCATCCTCTTCTTCCACAAAGCTTCTGGACAGCTTCCATAAGTTCTGCATGCTCCCACCTCCCTTCTGTAAAAACACTTATGTATAGAAGGATAAAAACGCCGGGATCATGATCACGGCCATCACTACCATAAGCATCATAGCCATTGGCAGCAAAAGCTTAGTGGCAGCCGCTTCTCCCAAGACTCTTGCCTTTCTTTTTCTTTCATCCCAGGCTTCCATGGATTCCTGCTCCAGCATATCTGACATACGCCGGCTGCCTTTTTGGAGATTCTGGATCAAAAGAGTGGCAAACGTCTTGTACTTGATCTGGGCACAGCGCTCTCCGAAATGTCTGTATGCTTCCGCCTCGGAAACGCCGCTGTCCATTTCGTTGCATACTGCTGTGATCTCCTCGTATGCGAAGCGTGCTTTTCCCGTGTTTCCTCTTCTATAATCCAGGGATATTTTCTGAAAAGCTTTTCTTACTGTCATCCCTGCCTGTACAAGCAATGTAAATTTCATTACAAGAGCCGGATAATCCATGAGAAGCTGTTCTGACCGTTTCATCTTTTGCTCCTGCTCTTCCCTCGCCTTTTTCACCATTAAAACCGCCGCAGCAAAAAGAGTCAGACCTGCCAGCACTGCTCCGGAATTATCCGCAGGTTCTTCCCACTCGATATGCTTTCCTTCCCATTCGGAAGGCAGATAATAATAATCCTCACTGTCCATATCTTGGTTATACTGTTCAAGGATTTCCCTGATTTTTTTCTCTTCTGCCTCTTCTTTTGACATTTCAGGTTCTGCTTCTTCTGTTTGGGATGCTGCCGTTTCTTTTTCCGGCACCTGCACATAAATAGTTCCAGCTTCTTTTCCATCGATCCTTACGATAAAACGTTCCTCTCGTGAACCAGTCTCCTCCTTTTCCAGCCGGTAACCGGAAGTATGTACCGTCCCTGCACCGCTTCCTGCCGTCAATGCCATTCCCAGGATATTTCCAGCTAACGCTGTCAGAAAAAACAATTTTCTGCTCTTTGCATCCGCTATTCCATCTAAGGGAAGCCAGCCTGCTTTCCAGGCGGCAGCTCCCCCAAAAATCACGATAAAAATTATAATATGTATCCACATTCTCTCTCCTATACTTCTATATCTACAATTTTCCTTCCCATCCAATAAGCAGCTCCATAGATAGCCACACAGACCGTCATAGCACAAATACCAAAGGGATTTCCGTAAAGTACGCTTAAAAATCCCGGCGATGTGATCTGAAGATATAAAATAATCCCGGCCGGCATCATGCTCATAATAAACTGCTCGGATTTTTTCGCCGCTAAAGTAGTCTCTATTTCTTTTTTTACATCTATTTTATCTCCTAACATGCGGGTAACCTTCTGAATGACCTTATCTAAATCTCCGCCTGTCCTTTTTGCTGTATAAAACACAGAAGCAAAATTTTCAATATCCTCTACTTTGCTTCTCTCTCCAAGGTCTAAAAACAGTTCCTCCACCGGAACGCTGACACTTTGCTGGCTTTCAATATAATGGAATTCTTCTAAAATATCTGTGTTCCTGTCATACAACCGTTCCAAGTCCCTGGTACAGGCGGATACCGCATTTTCGATGGAATATCCTGCCTGGACAGCGACGCTTAAGGCGTTTAAGGCATCTTTAAACTGATAATTCAGCTTTTTTCTTCTTTCACGCATCAACTGTTTTTTCTTCCATTTCATATAAAAAACAGGGAGCGGAATCATTAGAAGAAACACCCACACATTCTTATAAAATAAATAATTCACCATCCCGCACAGAAAAAAGCTCTGGGACAGATATTTCAGGATCTCTCTTTTTGTAAAATGGTACTCGTCATAGTTTTGTTTCATACTTTCCTCTTTCTGACGCACCTGCTGCGTCAATAATGTTTCATCTCCACACCCGCACGCTCCAGCTTTTCTCTGTTCAGGAGAGGATTTTCCTTCACAAGTCCTTCTCCCTCTCTCCACTTAAAAAGCGGACTGATCTTTATCTCATTTTCTGCGAACCCACAAACTTCCGTAATTTCTAACACTTTCCGTGTCTTATCCCGCATTCTGCCCAAGTGGACTAAAACATCCACCCCCGATGCAATCTGCCTGCGTATCGCCTCCAGCGGCAGATCCACTCCCATAAGCGTCATAGTCTCCAAACGGCTTAACATATCCTTAGAAGAATTTGCATGTGCAGTGGACAAAGAGCCATCGTGCCCGGTATTGAGAGCCTGCAGCATATCCACAGTCTCTCCTCCCCGTACCTCGCCTACGATGATCCTGTCCGGCCGCATCCTTAGCGCCGTCCGGATCAGATCCCGGATCTCTATGGAAGCTCCGCCCTCTATATTTGCCATTTTCGCTTCCAGGCGGACCAAATTCGCGATTCCCTGTATTTTTAACTCCGCATTATCTTCAATGGTAATGAGCCTTTCATCCTTAGGAATATACTCTGAAAGAGCCCCTAAAAAAGTAGTTTTTCCGCTTCCGGTGCCGCCGCCTATGACCATGGAATATCTGGCTTTTACAAGGCAGGCAAGGAAATCCGCACATTCTCTGGTAATGCTTCCCAGGGAAATCAGTTTTTCCATAGTAATGGGCCGGTCCGGAAAACGCCGTATGGTTAAAATAGGACCATTCAAAGCTACCGGCTGGATCACCGCATTCACCCTGGCTCCGTTATCAAGGCGGGCGTCCACGATAGGCATAGACTCATTTACCACGCGATTGCACCTTCCCACAATCTGCTGGATCACATCTTCAAGCTTTTCTTTAGAGGTAAAGGCCTTTGACCATCTGGCAAGTTTTCCGTCACGTTCTATAAAAATCGTGTCAGGCCCGTTTACCATGATTTCTGTCACAGTCTCATCCTCCACCAATTCCTGAAGAACATCCAGCTTGCGTACAGAATAGAAAAGCTCCTGGCGAAGCTGAACCTTTTCTTTAAGGGCGATGCATGACTCCCGCATCCTGTTTAAGATCAGTTCGTCGATGGTTTCAAGAATCTCTTCATCTGACAGCTCCCTGGACAGATCCAGCTTTTCCATCAAAATCTGACGAAGAATCCGAAAATTTTCTCTGCTCATTTTTACCTCTTTCTGCATATTTTACTCACGGAGTACCTTGACTGCGCCAAAAATAGCAGACATGAAACGTTTGCTTTCATATTTGCATACTAAGCATTATCCTTTCTCAGCAGCTCTCTTACGTAATCGCCTAATTCACTCCATACCAACTGTTCCACATAGGTTTCCGGCGCTCCCATTCCTATGTGGAAAGGCGGATGTACCTTTACGATGTTTCCCAGGACCTGCGAAAAATCCCAGATCCGCAGAAGATTTTCAAACTGCGCGATCTTACATGCTGACATTACATCGTTTAATACCGGCATATATATTCTCTTGCATTGATCCAAAAGCCGGAATGTCTCGTCTATTCCATTCCCAATATCCAGCACCACCACCTCATAAGAACTGTGAACAACAATTTCCGAAAGCAGGCGTTCCCAATCCTCCCACACCGTACATCGAATATCGGCAGGCGCCTGTACCGGAGGAATAAAATCCAGGTTATTGACTGTTTGGATCATCCCATTCATTTTCAGGACCAGATTCTGGTTTCCTTGTCTTACATAGTATAAAAGATCACTGAGATTGTGATCGAATCCCTTTCCCATCAGTTCCTCAAAACCTGAATACTCCTCCAGGTTCAGATAAAGCACTGCCCGTTCCCGCGCCAGTATCTGCCCAAGTG
>CALIZJ010000110.1 GCA_938028845.1 uncultured Blautia sp. | reverse complement strand
TTTTCGATGGTGTATTTTGAAATGCCGAAACTGCTGATTCCAAGGATTGCAGCGGAACAGACGGAAAGGAGGATAAGGGCCAGCCGGATCTGCTCGTTGATCGTACAGTTTTGATACCATCTTATGATTTTTTTCATAGCAATACTCCTTCCTTAAATTCTCGCCTAACGCCGAAAAGCATCCTAACAAGGCATAGGCGAACTGCCTTGTTCGGGATGCTTTTGGATTTAGGATGCTTCGGGAATATTTGGGGAAATTTTTTATAAGAATGAATGAGAAGGGAGGACGAAAAATGCCACCATTTTTTCTACTTCAACGTGCCCATGATCTTCCGCGCCTCATCCGGCGAGGCATTTTCAAGTCCCATAGCCCGGATCATTTCTACAAGCCGCGCCACAAGTTCATAATTATATTCTGCTTCTTTCCCAGGCGCCAGATATGCACTGTCTTCAAAGCCGATCCGCACCGTCTCTGCGCCCAGCGCCAAAGCCGCAGCCAGGAAATCCCAGTTATCCCTTCCGAAATGAGTCACTCCCCATTTTGCGTCCTTAGGCACCATAGAACGGAAAGCGATCAGGCTGTCCACATTGGCCTGCATCCCCCCTCGGTGTCCAAATACCAGATTATAGAATATCGGATACCGAAAAGGAACTTTTCCCTTCATCCTTTCTATATTCTCTATCATACCGATATCAAAAACTTCCACATCCGGTATTACATTATATTGATAAATCTGGGATGCACAATATTCAATATCTTCAAAAGGATTTAAATACACTGCATCTCCCAGGTTGGTACTGCCCGCATTTAAGGAAGCGGTCTCTGTACGCGCATATTTCAGCGGTTCGCACCGTTCTGCAATATTCATATCCGATACGCCCCCGGTAGATGCCTGGATTACCAGATCCGTTCTTTCCAGAATCTTATCGAAACATTCTGCCATATACGAAATATCCGGTGTCAGGCTTCCATCCGGTCTGCGGCAATGCAGATGTACCATAGCTGCTCCGGCCTTAGCGCACTTTTCCACATCTGCCGCAAGTTTCATCGCATCTACAGGTTTTCCGGCCTCCACTGGAGCCACAGAAACTACGATTTTCCTCATCTCACATCAACTCCTCTACAATCTCCCGGAGAGCAGATACCTCGCCCACATTTCCGGGGAAAATAATATAAGGCATATCCGGGAATTTACTTTTTTCTCCTGTCATCCATACAGGGATTCCTTTTTGAATCTGTCCCATAACCATAGCCTTTCGGATACCCAGTCCTTTTGTTGCCACATCGCTTGAAGTAATTCCTCCCTTAGCCACGATAAATCTGGGTTTCAGGGACAAAAGACTTACAATCCTTGTAAGGGCATCAGAAATCTCTACAGATAAATGCAGGATTTTATCTTTGTCCTCTGTAGGCGGTACGACCAGCTCACGTGAGGTATAAATAACCACTGTAGTACCTTTTTTCATATGTTCTTCCGCTTTATTCAGCAGCTCATTCGTCTCACCGTGAAGATCTCCGTCTGTAAAATACCGATTCACATGAAACTCCAGAAATTCCAACGGCCTGTCTGAATCCATCAGGCACTCCAACTGGGCAGATGATTTTTTTACATGAGAACCCACGATTACAAGACCGCCGTTTTTTGTCTTTGGATCCACCAGTTTTTCCCGGGTAAGAAGAGGAATTTCACAAACACCGCCGATCACTCTGGTAAGGGCAGCCGCGCTCCTTACAAGAAAGTTTTTTCCTGCTTTTACAGCACGTATCCAGCATATGCAGAAAATCTCCACGTCTGTATAATCCACTGCATTAACGATGATCTTACAAAAATTTTCTGCTTTTATCAGCTTTTCTGTAATCTCATCCAGCCGGAGTCCTCTTAATTCTTCAAGAGAAATATACACACAATCCTCTTTTTTATACAGTCCCTGACTTTTTTCTTCTACATATTCTCCCAAATGAGAGCTGGTATAAGAAAAAGATTTATCACGGGCAAACTCTGTCTGTCCTGCAGGAACCAGCATCTTTTCTTCTCTTACATAATGAACATTATTTAAGGTATATCTCCCGCCCTCCAAAAAGAAGGGACAGATAATCTCCCCATGATATTTTATCCCGCACTCTTCCTCAAGGGTTTCACGAAGCGTCTCTGTTTCCAGGGGAAAATGACCCCTAAGAGTAGAGTCTCCTCTGGAGATCAAAATAAATTCCTTTCCTGTCTCTTTAAAAACTTTAGCTATATTCTTTCCGATCTTTTCATGGACTTCCTTTGTATAGGACTTTGAAAAGCTTCTTGAATTTGTAAGGATAAAAACCATAGGATCTTCCATAGCGAATATTTCCTCTATGGTCTCCTCCTCCCAGTCCGTCACTACCGGAACATCATGAACCGTCTGTGTCCCTGTAGGATCATCGTCCAGGACAAGGATTTTTCTGTTAAAATCTTTTCTCTCTTTTTCCAAAAGTCCTGACACCACTTCCCCGTCTACCGGAGAAATGCTGTCAAGGACGGAAATGGACATAGGTTTTATTTCCATTTTTACCTCTTTCCGACGCACTTGCTGCGTCAATAATGGTAGATATGGAAGTTTACTTCCATACTTTCCTCCTTTTTCCGCACTTAAAGTTTATTACCGATAGGCAACGGGAATCCAGATACGCATTTCTCCGTATTCCCTGTTGTCCCATGCAAAATATGGGATCAGACGTACGCTTGTGTGTTCCATCCCCCGGTAGCGCAAAGGCTGGTAAAGTTTTTCTCTGTCAAAACCAGTCCGGTTAAGGCAATACATCTCTCCTTTAAGGGCAATGATCTTACGTCCCTGAATCTGCATCTCTTCTGTTTTAAACTTTTCATTTAAATCCAGCAGAAGATCGTCCAAAGTCTCCACCTGGGCATCTGCACCTTCCAGGCAGTATACAAGAGGGCCTCTCTCTATGGCCGCCTGCCCAGCAGTCTCTTCGATCATCGTATGAGGCGCTGTGTACCGCACCGGCATCTCCAGATCCAAAACGACCTCGGCTTCTCCCGGAGCGTCTATTTTCACAGTAAAATAGGAACCCGCATTTTCAATAGTCAGCGGGATTTCTCCCTCTTTTGTCTTTATGCTTCCGCTTTCAACCCAGCCTGGTATACGCAGATTCAGATTAAATGGAATCTCATTTTTCCTCTCTGTCACTGAAAAAATAATTTTCCCATCATAGGGATATCCCGTTTTCTGTTCCAGCTTAAATTCTGCTCCACATTCCAGGGAAACGAAAGCCTTATTTGCTCCGTACATTCCTGTCCATAAAGTATCTTTTGAACGCACATAAGCATATTCGCTGGTCTGTGCCATAGTTCTTGCCAGATTCGGCGGACAGCAGTAGCTTAAAATATATTCGCTTCTGGTAAGGGGCCAAATAAGCTTATACTTTAGCTCTTTTGTACGGCGCAACATGTTCTCGTAAAAATACTTCTTTCCATCCAGACTCACTGCAGCCAAATTTACATTTAACATCGACCGTTCAATGGCATCGAAATATTCCGCTTTCGGTTCAATCTGGAACATCCGGTAAGCCCAAAGCACATGGCCCACAGAAGCACAGGTCTCATTATAAGCAGTAATATTAGGGAGCTGGTACTCATACCCATAAGCCTGGTGCACAAGCTGATGCACAAAGAAATTCCCGTAAGGGGAAGCTCCATTGTACAAAGCCCCGCAGCCCCCGGTAATATAAATCTTCGTATCCATAAGACTTCTCCAGACCGCGTGCAGAACCTTCAGATACTCCTCATCTCCCGTCTCTGCGTACAGATCGGCAACCCCTGCATAGAGATAATTTGCCCGTACCGCATGTCCTAAGATCTTATCCTGTTCTTTTAAAGGAATACGGTCCTGATTATCATCCATGCCATCCTTAACGGAATCCCGAAGCCTCACTGCCAGTGCTGCCAGATCCAAATACCATTTTTCCCCTGTAGTACGGTACATTTCCACAAGGCCCATATAGTGCGAAGGGCATACCGCAGTCTGAACGTTTCCTGTACGCTCATTTTCCTGGTACATATTTTCCAGATATTTAGCTGCCTTCTCCGCAATGATAAGAAAATTATCTTTTCCTGTAAGCCGCTTATACAAACATGCTGCCGTAAACAAGTGCCCGAAATTATATACCTCAAAATCGTTGATATTACCGAAACGCTTTACTCCGTTATTCTGGCGCTCCCCAAGAATCTGCTTGGTAGAGATATAGCCGTCAGGAAGCTGGGCTCTTCCTATAAGATCGATATATTCGTCCAGCTTCTTAAAAAGTTCCTGGTCATCCGTTCCCGCAGCCGCATACATAGCGGATTCCATCCATTTATAAAAATCTCCGTCTCCAAAATCGGTTCCCCCGAATTCGCCTTCACTCTCCCCGGCACAAATCCGGAAATTTTCCACTACATGGCTGATATCCTTTGCTTCAAACATTTTCTGCAGATGGGGTACTGTCTCTTTCACACACATTTGAGTCACATCATTCCAGAATCCATCCGTCCATTTTACACTCTGAAAAGGAAGGGGAGAAACTTTTGCATAGGGTGATTTTTCTGTATTCGTTAACATAATTTTTCCTTTCTTATTGGATTACGCCTTTTTTTATCAGAGCTTCTTTAAGTGCTGCCGCTCCATACCTTGGACTGGATACTGTCATTTTTTTACAGTCCGCTTCTATGAGCTGCTCCACATAAGCCATGGAACCCTGGCAAAGCAGGATTACATCCACCTCATCTTTAATTTCACGGGCTTTCTTTACCAGAATTTCTTTAAACTCCTCCTGGCCAAGCCCAAAAGCATCCACAAGACCGTCTACAAGCTCTACTTCTTTTCCCATCTCCCTCGCCACACGCAGGATGGTATTCTTCGTAGGATTTAAAGTAGTGGGAAGTGTGGCAAGCACTCCTATCCTTCTCCCATGGCGCACGGCATCCCTGCACATTTCTTCATCAATACGCACAATGGGAACACCGATAAATTTTGCCACATCCTGAGCACAATCCGCCACTTCACCTACAGAAGAACAGATATTTAATACTGCATCCGCTCCGTTCTTAGCGGCTTCCAAAAACATTTCTATAAGCCTGCAGGCAGCATTTCTTGTTACAGATCCATGCTCCCTTGTCTCTGACAGGATTGTGGCATCTGTATACGTATCCATTTCCACCGCTTCCCCTAATTGTTTTTTTACCTCTTCCTCTACCATTTCGATCAGTTCTGGTGTCGTACTGGTATATACAAGTCCAACTTTCATAATATCCTCCTTTTAACACACTTCTTGTGTCATTTGATCCGTCTTGGAAATTTGCTTCCAGATTTGCCTCTTATTTTTATTTATTTTTTCTATATCTTCTTAATTTTTATAATTTCATAATGTCACAAATCCCTCTCCGTGCATAGTCGGAGAAATTTTAGGTTTTGTCAGGATTATTTGGATAACGTAACAGGCAGAAAGAAAGCCGTTAAAAGATACAGCATTTCTGCCATTTCTTTTAACGGCTCTTGTCTTCTACCGTTTCTTAAGTATCACGACATCTCTGCTGTTTAGATGAATTGTTCCCTTTCGCTCTTGTCCTGTCAGCAGTTCCTCATAGGTCTCCTCTCCAAGCTCCACCATAGCAGATTCTTCAGACTGGTTGATCAAAAAGATCACCTTCCCCTTTGCATTTTCTCTTACACAGATTTCCACCTTTCCTACACTTTCAAAGACAGGATGGATATCTGCTTTTTCACAAAGCTCATCCACAAAATCTCTAAGAAATCTTTCCTCCGGCTCTGTTCCCAGATAATAGGCAAAACCCTTTCCGAAATCATTTTTTGTCACACAGGGTCTCCCCTCATAAAAATCCTTTCCATATTCGCCTATGGCTTCTGCAGTTTCCAGATGAAGAAGGTCACAAAGGAAGTTACAGCTATATTCTCCTTTTAACCGGCCGCTTTCCTTCCTTATAATAATAGAATTTCTTTCCTCCGGGAAAAGAGCATCTGTTTCTTCCACCCAAAGTCCCAGTACCTTGCGCAGTTTTCCTGGATAAGCGCCAAAAATACAGCGGTCATTTTCATCGGTAAGCCCGGTCATATAAGTGGCAACCAAAATACCGCCCTTTTCCACAAAGGCTGTTAGTTTTTCTGCAACGCCATCTTTCACCATATAAAGAAGGGGGGCTACGATAATTTTATACCGGTCAAAATCCGAGGTCATTTTTAGAATATCTACCTGGATATTTTTTTCGTAAAATGCTTTATAGTATTTATGTACCTGCGTTAAATAATCCATATCCTGTGTGGGACCGCTGCTTAATTCCAAAGCCCACCAGTTATTCCAGTCAAAGAGCATGCCTACCTGTGCATTTGTTCTTCCGTCCAGGCAAACATCACCAAGTTTTTTCAGTTCTGCTCCAAGTCTGGAAATCTCTTTAAATACCCTCGTATTTTCTGTCCCCGCATGAGAAATCACAGCTCCATGGAACTTTTCCTGCCCGGCTATAGACTGACGCATCTGGAAAAACATGCAGGCGTCCGCACCTCTGGCAATTCCCTGGTAAGCAAGGGTACGCACCTCCCCGGGACGTTTTAATTTGTTATAAGGCTGCCAATTCTGCTGGTTTGGAGACTGTTCTGTAATGATATAAGGTTTTCCGTCCTTAAGAGCACGCATGATATCATGTTTTAAGGCAGGAATACTCTCCGGCGCTCCCGGTGTAGGATAGTTATCCCATCCGGCACAGTCCATATTTTCTGTCAAAGTAAACTGATCCAGTTTTTTGATAAATCCGGATATATTTGAGAAGACGGGAATATCCGGAGTATATTTCCGAAGTACCTGAGCCTCGTTTTCATAGCACTCCTTTGTGGAATCTGTCATAAACCGCATATAATCCAACTGAATGGAAGGATTAAAACGGTAATCGTCGTTTAATTCTGTAGGAAGCATGATCTCATCGAAATCATAGACAATGCGGCCCCAGAAAGCCGTATTCCATTTTTCATTTAAATTTTCCAAGGTGCCGTACCGTTTTTTCAGCCAGAGACGAAACTTTTTCTGGCAGTTTTCACAGTAACAGTAGGTACCGTATTCGTTTGCCACATGCCATGCTGCAAGACCAGGATAATCCTTATATCGTTTCGCCATCTGCTTTGCGATAGCTGCCGCCCGTTCCCTGTATTTTTCACTGTTCACACAGAAGTAAACTCTCATTCCATGGGTTCTTTTCCTCCCCGCAATGTCCACAGGAAGGACTTCCGGATATTTTTTTGACAGCCATGCCGGCTGGGCGGTAGTTGGTGTCGCCATGCAGACACGGATCTCATTTTTCTGTAATGTATCTAATATTTTGTCAAGCCATTCAAAGTTATAAACGCCCTCCTCCGGCTCCAGCTTTGCCCAGGAAAATACCGGAAGGGTTACCATATTGATACCAGCCTTTTTAAACAGCTTCATATCCTCTTCAATAGTCTTTTCATCCCATTGATCCGGATTATAATCACCCCCATACCAGATAAAGGGTGTATGTTTGTTTATCATATCCTGTCTCTCCTCACTCTAATTTTCTCACGCTGTGCCTCACGATCAAAGAGGTGGCAACCTCTGTTTTCAGGCTTCCCACACCGTCTTCGTTTATTTTTTCGATGATCGCATTGACTGCAGCCATTCCCATTTTTCGTTTCGGTATCTGTATAGTAGTAAGGGGCGGATCCAGCATCTCAGACAAAGCCATGTTGTCAAATCCCACAATAGATACGTCCTGAGGAATCTGTACATTCAGCTCCCGAAGCACACGCATTGCACAGATCGCCACGATATCATTGTCCGCAAAAAATGCTGTGGGAAGGGATTCTCTTTGGGAAAGCTGTCTTTTTAATTCCTCATACACCGCATCTCCGCCCTCTGTGGCGATTTCAATGATATTTTCTTTTTTCACCGTTAACCCAAGCATTTCAACAGCACGCTGAAAGCCAAAATACCGTTCCACGAAATTATTCGCGTTGCATACAATATGAAAGTATCCAATATCTCTGTGACCCAAGGCTGCCAAATGGGAAATAGCCTCGTAAACACCCAGTTCGTTGTTCATTGTCACGCAGTCATACTGTTTTTGTTCAATATAATTATCCAGAACCACAATAGGCATGGGAATACTTAAAAATGCCTCTATCTGCTCTACATCCATCTCCGTGGCAAGGAGCAGGATTCCTTCTACAGCCTCGCTTCGTATTCTCGCTGCCTCCTGCTTAAAATTGTTCTGGTCTATATAAGAAATCATAAGGTTATAGCCCTTGGCTCTGGTCTGATATTCCACTCCCTCGATAATTTCCGAAAAAAGCTGGGAGAAATAAGAACTGCCTGTAACAGAAGAGCCGTGTTTTCTGTACACTACGAACAGTATTGTCTTCTTTTCCTCCACATCCTGCACGATCAAATCCTCACAGCCCAGATCGATCACGGCTTTCTTCACCCGTTCCCTGGTAACGTCGCTGATTCCCGGTTTATTATTTAAAACAAGTGAAACTGTAGACGGTGACAGATCCAGCATTTTCGCAATATCTTTTACTTTCATTCCCATACGTGTACTCCTTTTCTAAAATAAGATATAAATATTCTTAAACATATAATTTATGGTTTTTAAAAACGCCTTTTTTCTACACTAAATTTATATAAATATTTATAAACTCATTATCTTTTATTTGGATGAGAATGTCAATATTGAAGTGGTATGCCCATTCTTTTAAGGATTTATTTTACAGAACCAACCATTCCTTCAACAAAAGATTTCTGAAGAAGGAAAAATACCAGGACTGTGGGCAGCGTAGAAAATACGATTCCCACCATGACCATTCCGTAATCCGGCGTAAATCCATTGGCAAGGTTAGACACCACCAAAGGAAGGGTCATTTTCGACTCGCTCTGGAGCACGATCAAAGGCCACATATAATTGTTCCAGCTTGCCATAAAAGCAAAGATTCCGGCAGCCGCATAGGTGGACTTCATCATCGGCATATAAATCCGCAGGAAGATCCCATATTCACTCAGTCCGTCTACCCGAGCCGCTTCTATGGTTTCTGTAGGAAACGAGTGGGTGTTCTGCCTGAAGAAGAATATCAAAAACGGTGTACCTACAGCCGGAAGAATGATCGCCCAAAAGCTGTTTAAAAGCCCCATCTTGGAAAACAGACGGAACATCGGTATAATCTTTGCCGCAAAAGGTACCATCATAGAGGCGATCAGTACCATAAATAAAATCTCTTTTCCTCTGCTTGGAAAGATCACAAAAGCGTATCCTGCAATAGAACAGATCAAAAGGGACAATACCGTGACCATCACTGCCAAAAGAAGGGAGTTTGCAAAAGCCTGCCACATATTTCCTCTGCCAAAGGCATTTGTTATATTTTTCATAAGAGAACTTCCAAAGCTAAGTTTTCCCATAGTAATATCTACAGAATCGTTGGTGGCGCTTACGATCATCCAGTAAAACGGAAAGATAGATACAAAGGATGCTATGATCAAAAATCCATGCTTTAAAATTTTTCCTGCCATTCTCATTCTTTTTCACCTGTAACCCTTTTCTGTACAACTGTCAATATGATAATCAGAAGCAGCACTACATAAGAAACCGCCGCAGCATATCCATAGCTTGGAACATAGGTAAAGGACAGATCGTAGATATACTGAGAGATTGTCCTTGTAGCATTTCCAGGACCTCCGTTTGTCAGGTTCACTACCTCGTCGAATAACTGCAGAGTATTGGTCAGCGCCATGATACTTGTCAGAAATACGATCGGTTTTAAAAGGGGCAGCGTAATCTTAAAGAGAGACTGGAAAAAATTACAGCCATCCATCTTTGCCGCTTCATAAACAGATTTGTCAATATTTTGCAGCGCGGATAAAAAGAAGATCATATAATATCCGGTATATCTCCAAATCAGAGCAATGATGATAACCACCTTCGCCCAGTTTTCATCCAGAACAAAGGCAATGGAAGTATCGATAATGCCAAGCTTTAAAAGGACCTGATTTACGATTCCGTCAACGGAAAACAGGTTCTTAAACAAAATAGAATAGGAAACCATAGAGGTAACACACGGCAAGAATATGCAGGTACGGTAGAACCCGCGCCCTTTCAGCTTCGGGTCATTTAAAAGCACTGCGATCACAAGCGCCAAAAGCAGCATAATGGGAATCTGTACCACCGCATACAGCAATGTATTTCCTATAGTTGTCCAAAATGTACTGTCATTTATCATCCGTATATAGTTATCGATTCCCGAAAACTTCAGATTGGCTCCTTTTCCCGTCTGCAGTGACAGGATAAACGCCTGTATCATTGGTATATAGCTGAAAGCCAATACCAGCACAGAAGCGATCATGACCATCGACCACCCTGTCAGATGATATTTTCTTTTTCCCTGCGTTTTCATATTGTCTTCTCCTTTGGTTTTTCCAGACCAGTTTTAAAGCAGTATTACTATAAAAAGGAGTGCCGCCGCGGCACTCCTTCGGCTATTTTAAAGTCCAAATCTTCGGTTGCAAGCTTCTTTGGGGCTTACTGGGTCAACTGCGTAAACTGTGTTTCCGCTTCCTCCAGACAAGAAGCCAGATCTTCTCCTTCAAGGATCTGCGGTGTCACAGCCAGCAGTGCAGACTGTGCTTCTGCAGAAAAGGCGCCGGTATCAACTGCCGGAATCTCTGACATCCATGTAGCCAGATCTTTATTAACCTGCTGTCCGCCGTAGAATTCATCTTCAATATTATAAGCTTCTACGTCAGATGCCGGAAGATAGGTTCCCATGATGTTTGCTCCTTCAAGCAGAGTGTTGTATAAATCTGTGCTTCCAGCAAAAGTATTAGCAAGGAACTGCGCTGCTGCTTCTGCATTTGCACTGTTCTTTAATACGAACCAGCTTGATCCGCCCTGGTTTGATCTGTTTGTAGCGCCTTCTACACTCATGGTCGGGATAGGAGCTACCGCCCATTTTCCGCTCTGATCCTCTGCCTGGATGATAGTGGATGAAATCCAGGAGCCGCGCATTACGCAAGCAACATCACCGCCGTTGATAGCGCCTGCAAATTCTGTCCAGTCACTTACTACCTGGCAGTAGTCAGACTCATTTAAAGTCTTAAAGATATCATAACATTCTTCCAGAGCTGCATTATCTACAAAGTTTGCATTTCCTTCCTCATCTGTGAACCAGGAACCGGCAGACTGAAGCATGATCTGAAACTCTGCAATATCGTTAGGATTAAAGGTCTGGAGCATATGACCTTTTTCTTTCAGCTTTTCTCCAAGAGAAAGGTACTCATCCCAGGTAAGATTCTGCATATCTTCTGCAGTGTAACCGATTTCTTCCATGTAATCGGTTCTGTAAAACAGACCTGCCACACCTGTATCAAAAGGAACGCCATAGCCTACGCCGTCATAAGAAACAGCCGCAGTTTTATAATCTGCAAAATCGTCATAATTAATCACATCATCCATTGGCATAAATGCATCTGGATAAGCCATCAAATATCCCTGGGCATTCAAATCGCTGATACACACAATATCCGGAAGATCCTCTGTCACTCCGGAAGCCAGCACAGTGTGGATCCTCTGCAAGCAGTCTTCTTTTGCCATTTCTACGAAATTTACAGTAACGCTGTCATCCAGCTTATCTGCTTCTTCCATGGCATATCCATTAAATGCCTGGTCCCATGCCCATACAGTAATCTCTGTACCTCCATCTTCTGCTGCCATTACATTCACACTGCCTAATCCTGCTGCACCTGTAACAGCCATTGCTGCTGACAATGCGATTGCTACACCACGTTTTTTCATTTCTTTTCCTCCTTTTATAAATGTTTTAATTAAAATTTATAAATTATTTACGTTGATAATACTACGTTATTCTATCTAAGTCAACTAAAAAATAGATTTTTTTCGGCTTCATTTACACTTTCGTCGAAATATACCATTCTATCACTTGATTTTTGTTTATTTTTTATAAATTATCATTTATATATTTATAAATATTTATAAAATATTTAATTTATTTTTATTGGAATTTTTAATTTAGTTTGAACAGAACAAAAAATACCGGAAAAAGATATATGCGGAAAGCAATTCTACTACCATCCCGCACCTTACCTTTTCCCGGTCTTTCCAAGACGATAATTAATACTTTATTGTCAGCCACAAATCATAAGTCTTCTAAAAATATATTCTCACAAAGCAAAAACTTTTTATACATTCCACCACGGAAACTCTCTTTCCAGCCATTTCCCAGCCAAATCGCTCCAGGGCTCACATGCCGGCACGATCCCCCTTCCATTGGGGTTTGCAGTCAGTTCGTTGCCCAGCCCGATCCCATGAAGCCCGTCAGGAAACAGATGATATTCTACAGGAACGCCCTGACGGCGCATGGCAGATACAAAAAGCAGGGAATTTTCTGGAAGAACTGTAGTATCTGCGAAAGTATGCCAAATAAAAGTCTTCGGAAATGCTTCTGTGATCTGCTTTTCAATAGACATTTTTTCCCGCAGTTCTTCGTAACGTTCTCCCAGCAGATTATGAAAACTGTCCTGATGTCCAAATTCCCCCGAAGTAATAACCGGATAGCACAGGATCAATCCATCGGGCCGTACCTGGTCTGTTTTCAGTCCAAAAGAAGCCTGCAGTTTTTCCTCATTCCAAAATGCTCCCAAAGAGGCTGCCAAATGCCCGCCGGCAGAAAAGCCCATAACCACGATCTTATCCTTTTCTATCAGCCATTCCTCACTTTTTTCCCTTAGAAGGCTTACCGTCTTGGAAAGCTGACGCAGTGCAGCAGGATAAACTGCAGGATACACACTGTAGCGGAGCACTGCCGCATGATATCCCATACTCATAAACCGAAGAGCGATCGCCTCCGCCTCCCTGTCTGAGGTCATCGCATAGGCTCCGCCGGGACAGATCAGCACCACCGGACGCTTTTGTCCTGGATAAAGCTCCTTTGACTCCTCCCAAAAATATGTCTGCAGAAAGGCTTCATTATAATTCTCTGTTTTTTCCTCAATAACAATTTTCTTACAAATCATATGCTTTTTCTCCCTTTTCTTACTTATGGCTTTTATAATACCTTTTTGTCTCCCATATGGCAACCCTTTTTCCATTCTTTCCACACAAAGGTAATTTCCCATCACCGTTTCCAAAAAGCGTATAAAGCCTACAGCTTAGCAGCGTAAAAATGCAGGTCAGGCCGCCGCCTATTGCAGGCTGCCCGGCTTTTTTCTATAATGCAGATAAAATTCACAAAATAAAAATCCGAAGTACGTTATATGAATACCGTTCTTCGGAAAAGGAGGCTGCCGTCATGGATCAAAAAACACCACTCACAAAAATTCAAAAATCAGTTTCCCTTTATGCGAGGGAAGAAAAAAGCTCTTATATGGATCATATTGGATATGCCCTGTATGCTTTCGGCGGGTTGGGAATAGAACTTCTCCTTATCCTTCTGGAAACAAAGATTTACGCCATTCCATCAGAATCCTGGAACACCGGCCAAAATATCCTGCACTGGGTCATCACCTGCAGTCTTTGGGGCGGCATTGGGTATTTACTGGCCCAAAAGCTGCCCCCCCCCATCCAAAGAAAGCCTTTATCTGCCCTAGAAATTTTCTTGCTTTTGTTTTTTGCTTCTATTTCTGTAGGTATCACTACGGTTATGTGGGGAGGCTTTAAACCAGCTGCAGAATTTACCTCTATGGGACATATTGATTTTCTCATCCAATATGTCTATTATGCTGCCGAAGCTTTTCTTCTCTTTTTAATCCTTGCACACGGCCAGCATGGTGCAGAGCTTTTATTAAAAAAGCAAACCGTTATCCCTTATGGCGGTATCCTTCTCGCCCTTACCTGGGGACTGGTCCACGTTTTTACCCAGGGTCTTTTTACAGGAGCTTATACCTTTTTTCAGGCTTTACTTTATGGCTGCGCTTTTTCCGCAGCGAAAAAGAATTACCTTTTTTCTTACCTGGCCATCCTTTTTATGTTCATGCTATAATATCTGGAAGAAAGAGGTGTCGCCGTTGAAAGTAAACGAATATCAGCAGCCAGATCTTGCTGAAAACAGAATTGATTTTTATTACCGCAAAAAAAATAAAGAAGTACACGATATATTAAGCTTTTTAAAAAAGCATAGCCAGCGCCTGCTGGGAAAGGCAGAAAATTCAGAAATGATTTTTTCCCTTGACGAAGTATTTTATTTTGAATCCGTGGATAAAAAGACTTTTGCCTGCCTGGAAAAAAAAGTCCTGCAGATGGACACACGCCTTCAGGATTTAGAAGACGCTTATTTTGAATCAGGATTTGTGCGGGTAAATAAATCCACTGTCCTTAATGTATTTAGAATCCACACTATAAAACCAGAATTAAATATGCGCGTCATAGCCGTGCTGGATAATGGAGAACGGATCCAGATCAATAGAAGCTACAAAAGAAAATTCAATCTTTTTCTCAATACTATGACCAAAGGAGGACGTTCCAGTGAAGATCATCAATAAAAAAAAATATCATCTCCATCATTTGTATCTCCTACACTCTGATTTCCATCGGATATACTATATTTGAAATTTTTATAAACGGCAGTATAAATCCTACCCAGCTTAATATTTTTTTATTTTTGATCCTAAGTATCTTAGGAGTAGGTATCCTTTCCCAGCATTACAGGTTTGACCGTTTTTCTCCGGCAGTGATGCTCCTCCTGCAGTATTTCCTGGCTGTGTTCCTTATTCTTGTCTCTTTAAAAGCAGCCTCCTTTTTTGTGGATATCCATCCTGACGGATATCGGGATCTTACTTTATCTTTTTCTGTTCCGTATTTTATCGGGGCTGTGATTTATTATATCTTTTTGCGCTTGGAAGTAAAAAAGCAAAATCGTTTGTTAGAACAACTAAAAAAGAAAAAGCAGTGCTGAAATCAACACTGCTTTTTTAATTTTTTATTCAATTGCAATAGTCTTATTTTCTACTGCTTCTTTTTTCGGAATCGTAAGGGTCAGGATACCATGTTTGAACTTTGCACTGATGTCTTCCTGCCTCAACTGATTTCCTATATAGAAGGATCTCTGGCAGGCACCTGCGTAGCGCTCTTTCCGGATATATTTTCCGGATTTCTTTTCTTTATCCTCCTGGTCGGCTCCCTTTTCTGCACTGATGGTCAGATAACCATCTTTCAGGGAAACCTTCACTTCGTCTTTCGTAAATCCTGGCAGATCCATGATCAGGGTGTATTCTCCGTCTGTCTCTTTAATATCAGTCTTCATTATATTTTTGCCACGTCTGCCGTAAAGCTTCTTTTCCAGCTTACGCATATCCCGGTCATCATAAAACGGGAAATCTCTCATAAAATCATCAAAGAAATCATCTGTCCAAATGCTAGGTGTCATCATAAGTCACTCCTCCTTTATCTCTCACTTATGAATCCCTTTATCCTTCAATGGCAATGTACTTATTTTCTTCAACTGCAGGCTCTTTTTCCTTTTTCGGAACCACCATGGTCAAAATACCATTTTCGAATTTTGCCTTAATGTCTTCCTGCTTTACCCGCTGGCCTACGTAGAACCTTCTGCTGCAGGAACCGCTGAATCTTTCTCTGCGGATGTATCTTCCCTTATCATCTTTCTCATCGTTATTAGTATTAGATGATACCTGGACGGTAAGATAGCCATCCTTCAGTTCTGCCTTTACATCTTCTTTCTTCACTCCTGGAAGGTTCATATCAATCTCGTAGCCGCCGTCTGTTTCCTTTACATCCGTCTTCATCAGATCACTAACAGGATAAGAATACGCGGCAAACGGAAAATCAAAGAAATCATCAAATAAACTTTCTCCAAAAATACTAGGCATCATCATAAGTCATATCTCCTTTCATTGACTTGAATCTATGTTATTGCCGGGGAATTAATTCCGCAGCCTTGTTTGTAATGGAACCGGTTGGGATTTTTATTTCCTTTCCTTTGTTCTAGTTGTACTATAACACTAATTGTTAGCACTGTCAAGAGGTGAGTGCTAATTTATTTGTGAAAAAAGTGTGACGGTATGAAGTGTGAAGGTTAATGTGAAAATTGTGAAGTTTCAATTTGCCTTGAATTTTACAGACTTCACGCCGTTTTTTCTTTTTTTAGCCTGCTCCGCCTGGACGCCAGTCAGCCAAAAAAAGAAGCGCAAATGAAAAATGCCGTTGCCGAAAGAATAGTATCCTACTGTTAAAAGAATATCCGCCATACTCTCATAGATAACAATGACAAAATATAACACGGAAGCATATATAGCAGCCTTTGCAGTCGGTTCTTTGCTGTATATATCATAATACTTTGAATCGGAATCCATATCCAAAGGATAATACTAAATAATTCAATTCTATACGCTATCCAATAACAGATCATCGGAAGCAACAACAAGAACATTCCTATAACTGACTTACATTGTAATTTTTCTTTCAAAGAATATATGAGTAGAAATCCTTTTTTTAC
>CALIZJ010000109.1 GCA_938028845.1 uncultured Blautia sp. | reverse complement strand
AAGATGAGAAAGCTGCTCGATCAGCTTATTAATATGCGATCTATAATATTCCATCAGAACGGGAAGCCTCCGCCAAGCCCGCCGGTAAGCTTAGACATTACTGCGGTAGATTCCTCTTCTACCTTTCTTAACGCTTCGTTAGTCGCTGCAACGATCAGATCCTCAAGCATTTCAATATCATCCGGATCTACCACTTCTTCAGTAAGTTTTACCTTAAGCACTTCTCTTTTTCCTGAGATGGTGACTTCCACAGCGCCGCCTCCGGCTGCCGCAGTAAATTCCTTTTCCTCAAGAGCCTTCTGGTTTTCCTCCATCTGGCGCTGCATTTTCTGCGCCTGTTTCATAAGATTGTTCATATTCCCCGGCATTCCCATGCCTGGAAACCCTCCTCTTTTTGCCATAATAGTATCCTCCTGTATATATTAATTTTCTGATTCTGCATGTGGCTCCGCTTCGATCACCACATCCATATGGATATTTTCTTTAATAGCCTCATCCACGGTGATCCGTGAAAGGTTCGTGTGTGCATGCTGATTCGCCATCAGCATCTGTATCTCCACTGTTTTTCCCGTCTGAGCTTCTATGATGTCTAAAAGTTCCTGCTTTGCCTCCGGGTTATCAATATACGCCTGCCCCAGGAAATCCTGAAATTCAATAAACAAAACAGGTGCCCCTGTCTCACTGTTGTATTTTGGGATGGCTTTTTGCAGCATCTGTTTAAAAACTCCTGTGGTCTGTCCCACGATCATCTTCCAGCTTGCGACGATTTTCCTAAGATCCTCCGGTGCCGCCATCTGCGGTTTTTTCTCTTCCGGTGCCGGTCCCGGCGCGTGATCCAGGGCATCCGCTTCTTTTATGATCACCTGCTGCCTGGGCTGCTCCTCTATTTTTCTTTCCAATACCCGAATCCGGTCCAGAACGGAATCCAGATTCGTTTCCATTGCCGGGCGGCACAGTTTGATCAGTGCAATCTCCACCAGCACTCTCTTTTGGGTTGCATAACGGATCTGATTGGACAGATCGGAAAAGATACGAATATACCGCATCAGCGTATCCACATCCGTCATTTCACTTTCTTCTTTTAAGAGCTTCAGATTCTCCGAAGATACGTCAATGGCTTCCTCAGGGTTTTCTGAAGTTTTGACTAAAAGAAGGTTGCGCATATACCAGGTAAAATCCCCCACAAACTGAGTCAGCTCCCTGCCTCCTACAATCAGCTCCTCCAGCACATGGATGGCTCCTGTCACATCTCCTTTCAAGACTTTGCGCAGCAGCCGGCTGAACACTTCCGTGTCCACAGCCCCTAAAACATCCAACACCTTATCATAAGTGAGCTTTTGTCCCAAATAAAAGGCAATGCACTGATCCAAAAGACTTAAAGCGTCACGCATGGAGCCATCCCCTGCTTTCGCTACATAACGCACTGCTTTTTCTTCCGCTTCCACGCCTTCCGCCTTTAAAAGTTCATCCAGGCGGGCTGCAATGGTGTCGATAGTGATCCTGTGGAAATCGTATCTCTGGCATCTGGATAAAATGGTGATGGGAATCTTATGGGCCTCTGTAGTGGCCAGGATAAAGATCACATAGGAAGGCGGTTCCTCCAAAGTTTTTAAAAGGGCATTAAACGCTCCCGTGGAAAGCATATGCACCTCGTCAATGATATAGACTTTGTAGTTTCCTTCCGTGGGACGGTAGGCCACTTCCTCCCGTATCTCACGGATATTATCCACGCCGTTATTAGAAGCAGCGTCAATCTCTATCACGTTCATGGATGTCCCAGCCTGGATAGCCTTACACATTTCACATTCATTGCAAGGGCTTCCGTCTTTAGGATTCTGGCAGTTTACTGCTTTCGCCAGGATTTTTGCAACGGTGGTCTTTCCGGTTCCTCTGGTTCCGCAGAACAGATACGCATGGCCGATACGATTTGCCTTGATCTGATTCGTCAGCGTAGTCACTATATGGTCCTGGCCTTTTACATCCCTAAAGTTATCCGGCCGGAATTTTCGGTATAAAGCAGTATAGCTCATGTAAAGTCTCCTCCCCTGTTCTAGTATAACCCACTTTAAATATTCTCAGCGAAACAGTAAGGTATTTAAAGTGGTTTATATTAGGCAATATACCTACCATGCATCAAGCCGCCGCAGGAGAGATTCCCGCGGCGGATATATTTTCCTGTTTTCTTTTTATCAGTCACCAAAGCTGATTCCAATCTGTTTGGCCGCTCTTACGGTCTGGTCTTTCGGTGATACCATCTTCAGCTTGCCTGCACATTCTACAAGGGGTACACGTTTAATCTTATTATTTACGATACCGATCATAACGCCGTATTCCTCGTCCAGGATTGCCTCTGCAGCCCCAGCGCCGATCCTCGTGGAAAGTACACGGTCATATGCGCACGGCTCCCCGCCTCTTTGGGTATGGCCCGGAACAGTGATGCGCACCTCGCTTCCTGTCTCTTTAAAAATCTGATCTGCGATCTCATAGGATACAGACGGATATTTCTTCGCTCTTTCTTCCAGCTTTTCTTTATATTTTTTCTTGGGAAGCTTCGCGTCCTCTTTGGAGATGGCGCCTTCCGCAACAGCGAGGATGGTGAATCTCTTTCCTGCTTTCGCACGTTTCTTAATGGCTTCAGCAACTTTCTTAATGTCATACGGGATCTCAGGAATCAGGATAATGTCCGCACCGCCGGCCAAGCCTGCGTGAAGAGTAAGGCTTCCTACCTTATGTCCCATGATCTCTACGATAAATACACGTCCGTGGGAAGCAGCCGTTGTATGGATACAGTCAATGGCATTCGTAGCAATGTTTACCGCACTCTGGAAGCCAAAGGTCATATCTGTCCCCCAGATATCGTTGTCGATAGTTTTCGGCAGATGGATGATATTCAGACCTTCTTCTCTTAAAAGGTTCGCTGTTTTCTGCGTTCCGTTTCCTCCAAGGATCACCAGGCAGTCCAGACAGAGTTTATAATAAGTCTGTTTCATTGCCTCGACCTTGTCCAGCCCCTTTTCGTCCGGTACACGCATAAGCTTAAAGGGCTGTCTGGAGGTTCCAAGAATCGTCCCGCCCTGGGTGAGTATGCCGGAAAAATCTTTCGAGGTAAGCATGCGGTATTTGCCATAGATCAGACCTTTATAGCCATCGTCAAATCCATAAACTTCAAGCTCTTCCACAGAATTTGTCAGTCCCTTTACCACGCCTCTCATGGTGGCGTTCAGTGCCTGACAGTCGCCGCCGCTTGTCAACATGCCAATTCTTTTAATCATAGTGTACACCCCAATTCTTATTCTCTATTTCTGTTACGCCTCATAGTATCTTCACGTACCAAGCCGTTTATCCAAAAATCAGCAGCAGCGTCCGCTGACTCTTACGAACAGACCCAAGCAAGCCATTTCCAAAATTTTCTATCAGGCAAACATATATATTCTATTATATAATAAACTCTCCTTTCCCCGCAACATAAAATTAAAAAGGAATTTTTATCAGCTCTCTCCGGAAAAAATATGGGGCTGCCGTACGGGCAGCCCCTCGCTTATTCTGTTAAACTTGTATCCTTTTGGAATATCCGGACCATTTACTATATACCGTCTGTCCGCCACCCAGCTTTTTATAAGCCCGGGCAAGGACGCAGTAGACGCCTGGCTTTACGTTTTTAAAGGTATAAGTTGTGGAAGTGTTGTTCTTGGATCCATACTTGATCCCTTGCGGTTTTAAAAGTTTCTGGCAGCCGTCTTTTGATCTGTCCTCTGAAAGAACTATGCCGTAGCCTTCCGCTCCCGGAACGGAATTGACAGTTACCGTCACTGTATTTCCTTTCACCGTTACTTTTTGTATTTTGCAGGGTTTAAGGGTTTGGGTTATCTGTACTTTTACCGGTGCGGACCAGTCGCTGTATACTCTTTTGTCGTGTACCTGGTACCACCATTCTCTATCCTGATAGGCCCTTGCGAACACATAATAAACCCCTTTATCCAAAACTTCAAAGATGCATTCTTCATCTCCTTCCGTCTGATATAAAACTTTTCCTGTTTTGGGGAAGTTCTTATCTTTTGAAATGGCATATTCATAAAAATCTGCACCTGGTACATATCCATCCCGGTGTATCTGTACGCAATTTCCAGATTTTGCTGCAGCCTTAAATTTAGGTGCTTTTAAAACATTTGTCCCCACAGAAACAAAAGGAAAACCAAATGCTATACATGCATCTTCTATTTTCGTTTCTGAGAATCCGTAAAAAGTACAGTTTTCAAATTTTCCAGGATTTTCTATATCCATCAGACTGTCTGTCATATGCATTTCCCGGATATTTCCTTCACATCCTCTAAAAGCATCTGCTTCTACATAGCGCACCCCATCCTCAAATACAACCTTTTTCAAAGAAGTACAGTTTTCAAAGGTTTCTTCAAAAATCTTTTCTACGCTTCCAGGTATGCTTACCTCGCTTAAACTTTCGCAATATGCAAAAGCCTCAGCTCCCAGCTTCTTTAATGTTCCGGGCAAAACAATAGACTTTAAGTTTGTACAGCCTGAAAAGGTACTTTCACCTATTTCTTCCAATTTTTCAGGAAGCCGGATTTTTTCTATGCCTGTGCCTCCAAAAGCATCCGCCCCTATACGCTTTACAGATCCTGGTATAGGTATTGTTTCCAGGTTTGAACACCCACATACAAATCCTTCCGGTATTTCTTTTATCCCTCCTGGAAATTGAATTTTTTTAAGTTTTTCACAGAATTTTAAAATTCCCTTTCCCACATTTTTTACCGTTCCCGGCAGGGAAAACTCTACCAGTTCTGTTGCTTCAAATGCCTCATCTTTTATTGTTGTTACAGAGGAAGGGATCTTAATATTTTTTATTGGCGTATATGCTAAAGCCTCGGATTCTATTGTGACGACTGATGAAGGAATAGAAATGCTTTCTATTCCGCTGTTACAAAATACTTTTTCTTTTAATATTTTTATACCTTTGGGAATATTGATCTTCTTCGCTTTACAGCCACAAAACGCCTGCGTTCCAATATCTGTAACTGACTCGGGGATAGTGACAGATGTAACTTTATCCCGGCCAAAAAAGGCTTTCTCCTTAATAGCCACAACCTTTTTTCCATTAATAGACGAAAGAATTTTCACTGCCCCGGAAAGGTTTTCGTCTGTTTTGGCGAGGGTATACGTGCCACTTTTGGAATTATACTGATACTGAATCCCATTCTTCGTCACCACCGCTGCATAAATAGACCCGTTATCATAAGGAATTTTCATTGTCTTTGCGTATTTTTCTGCAACGGAATTTTTCTTCACAAATAAAGTCAGGTAAGGATTATTTAAAAAGGCATCTTTCTTTATATATCTTACGTTTGCCGGAACTGCTATCCGATAAAAATCTGTATCTTCAAAAGCTTTGCTCTGAATAGAAACAACTGAATCCGGAATGATCAACGCCTCTGCTTTTGTGTACAGAAATGCTCCTTCCGGTATTTCCTTTATTCCTCTTCCTAACGTGATAGAGGCAGCGTCGCAGCCTGAAAATATATATTTCCCAATTTTCGTAACCGAATCCGGAATGACCATTGTTTTGGATGTCAACCATAGCCCGGCAAACGCAGAATCTCCTATTGTTTTGACCGAATTCGGAATAACAAGTTTATCTATTACTGCTCCTGCAAAAGCCATATTCCCAATTTGTTTCACTGTGCCTGAAATAAAAACCGTTTCACAGTTTAAACATTCAAAAGCAGCGTCTCCGATCCTTGTAACTCCATCTGGTATCACAATATCCCCGCCGGGTACATAAAGATACTGCAGCATACCGTCAGAGATTTCCTTCAACCCTGCTGAAAGCTTCAATTTCTCAACAATCCCCCAGTAAAAGCAGCCTTCTCCAATCTGTGTCACACTGTCCGGAAATTCTATACTTCCCAAATTTCTGTCATAGGCAAACACGTAGTTTCCAAGAGTGGAAATCCCGTCTTCCATTGTAACATCCTTTAAAGACACACACTGGAAAAAAGCAGAATCTCCGATGTGCTTTATTGTTCCAGGTATCCTGATACTCTGCAGATCCAGACAGTAATAAAATGCTCTATCTGCGATTTCTGTTACCTCTTTTCCATTCACTGTCGAAGGCAGAATCACCTCTTGGGGAATATCTGCTCCAAAACCTGTAACTGCATAGCTGTCCGTATCTTCCCGATAGGTATAATACACACCGTCAATCTTTGGCTTTGTTTCACTTGGGGGCAGAGTCTCTCCTTCTGTTTGAAATGGGATCTGATGTTCCCTGGCATATGTCTGTGCGTAAGAACCAGAGGCTCCATATATTATCACAGATGTACCTTCATCGAAGAGAGTCTCCCCTATCTCCGTCACACTGGAAGGAATATGTACTGCTTCAAGTCCAGGACATCCCTGCATAGCATGATCTGCAATCTTCTCGACCCCCTGGGGGATCTCTATGGTTTCCAAATTTTCACATTCCCTAAAAAGTCCTGCCGGAAACACTTTCACTCCTGCTGTAAAACGCAAGGTTCTTAGATTAAAACAACTATTAAATATCCCCGTTCCTATCTCCGTTACACTATCCGGGATATTCATGTAGGTACATTCTCCATACTCAAAGGCTTCATCGGCGATTTTTACCACCGTATTCGGGATAACAACATTTCCGCCGATATCATAAACTTCATCGTCGTCGGTAGTATAATAAACGGATTCTCCTATTTCTCTAACTTTTTTTCCATTCACTTCCTGTTCGAGAACAACCGTCTTTCCATCTCCTAAAATACAGGTCACGCGGTAACTGTCTGTTTCCGGAATATAGGTATATTCTGCATCTCCAATTCTTACGGGCTCTCCATTCTCAGAAATAACTTCCTCTGCCAGCGTCTCATCCTCCTTGGGATCGCTGGTAAATTTGTCTTCTTCCCCTCCGTCCGAAAATACTTCTTCAACATTCTGGACATCGGATTCCTGCCCTTTAAAAATCTCGGACTTATCCGGCGTTTCCGTTAATGCCGCAGCAGGCGTCGGCTCCGTGATCGGTTCGCCGGTACTTCCGGCGTCTTCACTTAAGATCTGCTCTTCCTCGGAAAATATATCCTGTACTGTTCCATCCGTAAAGGCAGCACCATAGGCACTGCTTCCCAGTGCCTGCGCCGCCATAACCCCTGTTAAGACAAGGGCGCATAACTTTTTCTTATTCACTTTTTCCTCCTTCTCGAAAAATCCATGCTGCAAGTATGTATTCTGGATTTTCCATACCTCTTTCTTTTTTTTAATTTATACTACCTGTATCTTTTTATTGTAACCGGACCATTTGCTGTACACATTTTTTCCATTGCTGTCTTTTGTATAGGATCTGGTGAGAACGCAGTAAGTTCCAGGTTTTACATTTTTAAATACATACGTGGTGGATTTATTTGCCGTTGATGCATAACAGATATTCTTCGGTTTTAAAAGTCTCTGACACCCATTTTTCGTTCGATTGGATGCAAGGACAATCCCATAGCCTTTCGTATCTGCAACCTCGCTTACAGTCACTGTGACCACAGAACCATCTACTGTCACTTCCTGGACGGCAGGGGATTGGGGCGTTTGGATGGAGACTGTCACCTCCACTTTTTCGGACCATGGTCCGTATATGTCTTTTCCATTTTCCCTTCTTCCTGAACGTGCATATAAATAATAGGTTCCCTGAGACAAATTTTCAAAGTTCTGCTTTAATGCGGTACTTTTATTCTGTCTGTATAGATACACCCCTTCACCCGGAAAATACGGTGTTGAGGTAATCACATAATCGTAAAACTGTGCGTTTTTACATTTGTCTTTTAAAGACAGCCGGATATTATTGCCGGAATAGACCGTACCCTGTACTTTGGGCTTCCCCACTTCTTCTGTACCGTCATCGTAAATCAACCCATTTTTCTTTGCGTAGCTTTCCCCATAAGAACCATCTTCCACGACCAATGTACCGATATCTTCGTCAAAAACATTCTTTTCAATTTTTGTTACGGATGCCGGTATTTTGACCCTGCTTATGCTGCATATGATAAACGCATTTGTTTCGATGGTTTTAAGGGTATCCGAAAGAATAAGTTCATCGAACATACAAAATGCAAAGGTTTCACTCTTTAATATCGTTACCCCTTCTGGAATTTTGAGAGGATTTTTCACCTTTGTTTCATAGAAAATTCCCGCATCCAATTCCTCCATATAAGAGGGAAGTTTTAACTTATCTAAATCCACGCACTGATAAAAGGCCCTCTGTCCAATCGTATGCACACTGTCCGGAAGAAGCAGAGCCTTTAAATGCCGGCATCCGGAAAATGCCCGGGCGCCAATCTCCTCCACGCCATCCCTTATAGTAATTTCCCCCAAAGAGGTACATCTTTCAAAAGCGCCGTCTCCAATCCTGGTGATCGTAGAAGGAAGCTCTATCTTCTCTAAAAGTGTACAATTTAAAAACGCATTCTCTCCAATCCCAGTCACCGGCTTTCCATCCATAGTTTCCGGAATACAGATCTCCTTTAAAATATCTCCGTCAAATCCAGATACAAGGTAGCTGTCTGTATCCTCCTGGTAGGTATAATACACGCCGTCTAAAATCTTCGTGCCTTCCGGCAGCTCCGGCTCTGGTTCGCCCTCACCTATAAAGAGCAGGCCATGGGAGGAAGCATAGGTTTCTGCGTAAGATCCGCGTTTCCCATAGATTACAGGAGATACCCCCTCATCAAAAAGATCCTCCCCGATCTCTGTTACTGTTTCTGATATATATAGTTTATTTAAAGCCGGACATCCTTTCATCGCACCGCTTTCAATCTTTACAACGCCCTCTGGAATCTCAATGGTATGCAAGCTCGCGCACTGATTGAACAGATTGGCCGGAAACACCTGTGTGCCTGCTGGAAAATGCAGCCAGCGCAGATTCCCGCAATAATAAAACGCCGCTTTTCCAATCTCCGTAATGCTGTCTGGAAGATCCAGCCGCATCATCTGTCCGTCCCGAAGAGCTCCTGAGTCAAGCTTTGTCACCGTATCTGGGATCACGATCTCACCTAAATACAACGGTTCCGAAGCATCTTCAAAGCACTCTTCGTATATCCACCAACCAATTTCCGTTACCTTTCTGCCATGTATCTCCCTTTCCAGATAGACCGTTTCTCCCTCTGTATTCATAACCGAATACACAAGATAACTGTCTGTTTCTTCATTATACAAATACAGAACGCCGTCTATCACTTCGTCTGCCGGCTTCTCTTCAGTTTCTTCCCCTGCAGCAAAAGTCTGTGTATCTTCACTTTCCTCTCCTGCACAGAACAGCTCTGAATCTTCACCATCTCCGGAAGAAAAAATCCCATCTTCTTCCGCTATATTCCCACTTTCGTACAACTTAGCCATATCATCGGCAATTCCTTCCGTCTCACCATCTGAAAAATCTGCTGCCATTACATTACCTGCATATGGCATGGGGA
>CALIZJ010000108.1 GCA_938028845.1 uncultured Blautia sp. | reverse complement strand
TTAACCTCGCAGAAAAGATTATCCACCTTTGCTCCCCTGCCGGCCCCGGATGTATCGGATTTTGCATCAATGATAATGGTGGAAGGGTCGATCATATCCTCTTTTAACAAAGGATAGATGGATAAAGTGGAACAGGTGGGATAACAGCCCGGATTCGCAATCAGACGAGCTTTCTTAATCTCTTCTCTGTTTATCTCACAAAGTCCGTACACTGCTTCCTCTACATACTGAGGCGCCTTATGCTCTATTCCGTACCATTCCTCGTATTTTTTTACATCCTTAATACGAAAGTCTGCACTCAGGTCAATAACCTTTGCCTTAGATAAGATTCCTTCATTAATAAGAGATGCGCACAGCCCCTGAGGGGTAGCAGTAAAGATCACATCCGCCTCCTGTGCCAGCGCCTCCATATTATCATCCAAACATTTGGCATCCACCAATTGGAAAAAATTCTGGTAAATATCTGCAAACCTTTTATCAATATAACTTCGGGAACCATACCATACGATTTCTGCATCCTTATGTCCCAACAATAACCGCACAATCTCTGAACCGGCATAACCGGTGGCTCCAATAATTCCTGCTTTTATCATTTTGTTTCTCTCCTCCTGCCTTCCTTTCAGACACAGTTTCCTTTTTATAGTTGTCTGCCCCTATACCGTTGCATCGCCCGGCAGAGCACAGAGTGGAACTGTCTGATCAAGCTTCAACAATTATACATCCTTTCTGCATATTATGCAATAGCCTTTCTCGTATTTTCCTGTTTTCTCCTATACATTTGTAATTTTCACCCGATATCTTCCTATTATATATGAATTTTTATGCAAAATTATTTTATATTTTTTTCAAAATACCTATTGCATATTTATAAAAAATGATGTATATTATCCCTTGTCAGTAAGCAAGAGAAATAACTTGGCTGCTGCCAGTGAATATTTATACATATAAAGAAAGAAAAATCCATCAGATCAGGAGGAATTTATCATGAAAGAAAAGGTAGTTTTAGCATATTCCGGCGGACTTGACACCACAGCCCTCATTCCTTGGCTGAAAGAAAATTTCGACTATGAAGTAATCTGCTGCTGCGTAGACTGCGGACAGGGAAACGAGCTGGACGGCCTGGAAGAAAGAGCAAAGCTTTCCGGAGCTTCTAAATTATACATCGAAAATATCATCGACGAATTCTGCGATGATTACATCATGCCTTGCGTACAGGCAGGTGCTGTTTACGAACATAAATATCTTCTCGGCACTTCCATGGCACGTCCCGGCATCGCGAAAAAGCTGGTAGAAATCGCACGGAAAGAAGGTGCCAGCGCAATCTGCCACGGCGCCACTGGAAAAGGCAATGACCAGATCCGTTTTGAGCTTGGCATCAAAGCTCTTGCTCCCGACCTTAAGATCATCGCTCCATGGCGTATGACAGACGTATGGACCATGCAGTCCCGCGAGGACGAGATCGCATACTGCCAGGCTCACGGCATCAACCTTCCATTCGATGCAAGCCACAGCTATAGCCGCGATCGGAACCTGTGGCACATCAGCCACGAAGGCCTTGAGCTGGAAGATCCGTCACAGGAGCCTAATTACGATCACCTCCTGGTTCTCGGTGTGACACCCCAGAAAGCGCCGGACAAAGAAACGGAAATCTCCCTTACCTTTAAAGAAGGCGTTCCTACCGCATTAAACGGCAAGGAAATGAAAGTATCTGAAATCATCACAGAGCTGAATAAACTGGGCGGAGAAAACGGAATCGGTATCGTGGACATCGTAGAAAACCGTGTGGTAGGCATGAAATCCCGCGGCGTTTATGAAACTCCCGGCGGAACAATCCTCATGGAAGCTCACGACCAGTTAGAGGAACTGATCCTTGACCGTGATACCATGGAAACCAAGAAAAAACTTGGCAGCCAGTTTGCACAGATCGTATACGAAGGAAAATGGTTCACTCCTCTTCGTGAGGCTATTCAGGCATTTGTAGAGTCCACACAGAAATATGTGACCGGCGAAGTAAAAATGAAACTTTACAAAGGAAACATCATCAAAGCAGGAACCACTTCTCCATACAGCCTGTACAGTGAATCTCTGGCATCCTTCACCACCGGAGAGCTGTATGACCATCACGACGCAGACGGCTTTATTACTTTATTCGGACTTCCTCTTAAGGTCCGTGCAATGAAAATGGCTGAGATTGAAAAAAATAAATAATACTCCGTTCCCTTTAATAATTTTGTGATCTCTTTTTCAAACATAGAGCAGGAGGGCTGAACGTTTATCCGTACAGCCCTCCTGCTCTTTTTTATTCTATATCCGCCGGTTTGATCTTCTTGCGTTTAAGCTCCTTGTACACCCATTCCCGGAAAAGAGAATACAATACCGAGACAAGAGGGATAAAGACCAGCATTCCAACAACTCCCATCAGGCTGCCGCCCACAGTGACCGCCACAAGGACCCATACAGAAGGAAGTCCTACTGAACTGCCTACCACATGAGGGTAAATCAGATTTCCTTCAATCTGCTGCAGGATAAGGAACATGATCAAAAACATCAAAGCCTTCATTGGACTTACCATCAATATCAAAAAGCAGCCCACCGCACAGCCAATAAACGCGCCAAAAATGGGAATCAAAGCAGTGAATGCAATCAATACGCCTACCAGCAGCGCATACGGAAAATTAAATATAGTCATAAAGATAAAAAATAAAGTTCCTAAAATGATCGCCTCTATACACTGACCGGTCACAAAATTGGAAAAGGTCTTATGTGCCATAGAGCATACATGGATAATATAGAGCACCACTTTTTCCGGCAGCATCGCGTAAAGAGCTTTTTTTGACTGTTTAGCGAGCTTTTCCTTTTGGAGCAGGATATAGCATGCAAAAATAAAACCAATGACTGCATTGGCAGCTGTGCTTACGATTCCCATGGTCACCGAAATGGTAGAGGTCACGATATTATTCATCCCGTTTTTCAGAATATCCATTGTGGAATCCAGAACTCTCTGAGGCTGGAAATCAATGGAGTTTGCCCATTCCACAATAGGAGAATCAGAACGGAATGTGTGCTGCAGCCACTCCTGAAGTCTCGGAATACTCCGCTCAATACTTCTTCCCACGCTGATAAAAGTCGTCCCCAGCTCCGGAATCACCATCAAAGTCACAAATAAGATCACAATAGCCGCAAACAAAATAGACAAAATCAGGCTAATGGACCGTCCCATACGAATGGCAAACTTATTTCCCTTTTTCTGTGCTTTTTCGAAGAGATGTCTTTCTATAAACTTCATAGGGACATTCAGGA
>CALIZJ010000107.1 GCA_938028845.1 uncultured Blautia sp. | reverse complement strand
TTATATACCAAAGTAAAGCCCCATGTCCATAGGTTTTCACAACAAAGAGTACAAGCCAATCCCCTTTAAGGGCGGCTTGTACTCTTTTTTCTTACATAGCGCGGAATCTGCCGTATCTCTCTGCTGCAAAAGTCTCTCCCTCTTTTCCAGCCTGAGCGCGCAAAAATCCTTTCATGCGTATTTTCATATATTCGGATATCTCACTTAAATTTTCCCTGCATGCAGGAGTTTTTTCCGGTATCACCCGTTCAATGATCCCCATCTCTTTTAAATGGGCTGCCGTAACCTTCATTGCCTCCGCTGCTTCGGGCGCTTTTTTGCTGTCTTTCCATAAGATAGAGGCAAAGCCCTCCGGAGAAAGTATGGTATAGGTGGCGTTTTCCATCATCCACACTTCATTTCCCACCCCAAGGGCGAGAGCGCCTCCGCTTCCTCCCTCTCCGATCACAATGGAAAGGATCGGGATTTCCATGTCGGACATTTCCAGAAGATTTCTTGCGATCGCTCTGCCTTGTCCGTGCTCCTCCGCCTCAATACCGCAGAAAGCCCCAGGGGTATCGATAAAAGCGATCACCGGACGGTGGAATTTTTCTGCCTGTTTCATCAAGCGCAGCGCTTTGGCGTATCCTTCCGGGGAAGGCATGCCGAAATTTCTCTTAATATTTTCCTTTGTGTTTTTTCCTTTCTGAATACCCACTACCGTCACCGGCTGGCCGTCCAGATAGGCAATGCCGCCTACAACGGCTCCGTCGTCTTTAAAACTTCTGTCTCCATGGAACTCCATGAAATCCGTAAAAATATGCTCAATGTAATCTAAAGCTGAAGGGCGCTCACTTTTTCTTGCCTCAAGGACTTTGTCCCATGCAGTAAGGGCTTCCGCCTTTTTGGGTTTTTTCTTTTTCCCAAAAGTCTCAATCTCCCTGGATAAAGATTCCTGTGGAAAGCTGTCGTAAGAAACGCCTTCTTTATGCATGGCAAGAATCTGGCCAAGTGTATCCCGAAGCTCTTCTCTTTTTACGATTCCGTCGATGATTCCATGGTCCAGCAGAAATTCTGAACGTTGAAAGCCTTCCGGCAGTTTTTGTCCTATGGTCTGCTGGATGACCCGCGGTCCTGCAAACCCGATCAGCGCTCCCGGCTCTGCCAAAATGATATCTCCAAGCATGGCAAAGCTCGCTGTCACTCCGCCGGTGGTAGGATCTGTAAGCACAGATACATAGAGAAGCCCTGCCTTACTATGACGTTTCACAGCGGCAGAGGTCTTCGCCATCTGCATCAGTGAAACCATTCCCTCCTGCATCCTGGCGCCCCCGGAGCAGCAGAACAAAATAACCGGCAGCCGTCTTTTTTCTGCCTCTTCAAAGGCTCTTGTGATCTTTTCTCCCACCACATAGCCCATACTTGCCATCAAAAAACGGGCATCCATTACGCCGATTACTGCATCGTTTCCCTGGATCTTCCCTTCACCTATAAGAATCGCCTCATCTAAGTGTGTCTTTTCCTGAAGCTCTTTTACCTTTTCCGGATAGTCCGGATAATTTAAAGGATTGGAATTTTCTATCCCGCGAAACCATTCAGTAAAGCTTCCTTCATCCACTACCTGCCTGATCCGTGTCTTTGCCTTGATCCTGAAATAGCCTCCGCATTTCGGACAGACATAGGAGTGGCTGACTACGTCTTCTTTATATGCCATCTCCCCACATTTGGGGCATTTCACCCAAAGTCCTTTCGGGACTTCAGGCGCCTTGGAAGGTTCTTCCTTCTGGGCTGTCTTTTTAAAAAATCTTTTCAAATCAGCCATAGTTTTTCTCCTCTCCCAGAAGCATACAGCCGTCATTTGTCTTACATATTTTCATAATGCTGCGGTATAAAATCTGTAGTGATATTTCCAGACTGAAAATCCGGCTGGTTTAACAGATCGTACTGAAAATCAATGTTTGTCTTAACGCCTTCGATGACCACTTCCCCAAGGGTGCTGATCATTTTCCGGATGGCGCTTTCTCTGTCCCTGTCATATACGATCACCTTCACGATCATGGAATCATAATATGGCGGGATGGTGTACCCTGCATATACTGCAGTATCCATGCGCACCCCGTTTCCTCCCGGCAGATGCAAAGAGGTAATGGTTCCGGGGCAGGGCATAAAATTATGATCCGGATCTTCTGCATTGATCCTACATTCAATGGCATGGCCTTTAAGCTCAATGTCCTTTTGCTGTACACTTAAGCGCTCTCCCGCAGCCACACGGATCTGCTCTTTCACCAGATCCACCCCTGAAACAAACTCAGAAACCGGGTGTTCTACCTGAATTCTGGTATTCATCTCCATAAAATAGAACTCGCCGGATTTATCTAAAAGGAACTCAATGGTCCCCGCATTTTCGTATCCTACTGCCTTTGCAGCCCGTACTGCCGTGGCACCCATCTTCTTTCTAAGCTTATCAGAAAGGGCCGTACAGGGGGATTCTTCTATCATTTTCTGGTGCCTTCTCTGAATGGAGCAGTCACGCTCTCCCAAGTGCACCACATTTCCGAATTTATCTGCAATGATCTGCACCTCCACATGGCGGGGGCACTCTACATATTTTTCAATATACATGGTGTCATCCCCAAAAGCATGGATAGATTCCTGCTGTGCGGTGATAAAATGGGAGGTCAGCTCCTTTTCATTTCTTGCAATGCGCATTCCTTTTCCGCCGCCTCCGGAAGATGCCTTGATCATAACCGGATAGCCGATGGCTTTCGCCGCTTTTTTTGCTTCATTGGTTGTGTAGATGGGCTCTTTCGTCCCTGGGACTACCGGAACGCCTGCTTTACGCATGGTATTTTTTGCTTCTGATTTATTTCCCATTTTTGCGATAAGCTGTGCGCTGGGCCCGATGAAAGTCACATTGCACTTCTCACACATTTCTACAAAACGGCTGTTCTCCGATAAAAAGCCAAATCCCGGATGGATCGCCTCCGCCTTTGTGGCGATGGTCGCGCTTAAAATACGCTCCATATTCAGATAACTGTCTTTTGACGCCGCTTTTCCGATACAAACAGCCTCGTCGGCAAGCTGTGTATGAAGAGCTTCCCTGTCCGCCTCTGAATACACGGCCACTGTACGGATCCCCATTTCCCTGCAGGCACGGATGATCCTGACTGCGATCTCTCCTCTGTTTGCAATTAATATTTTACTAAACATCTTCTCACTCCTGTCAGTCGCCTACTGCGAAGGTAAGCTCTGCCATGGCGGCTACTTTTCCATCCTGGTTTACTGCCCTGGCCTTTCCCACGCCGATAGGGCCTTTCGCTTTGATGATCTCTACTTCCAGGGTGAGTACATCTCCCGGCACTACCTTATTTTTAAATTTTGCATTATTGATCGCACCAAAGAAAGCAATCTTTCCTTTATTTTCCGGTTTGCTTAAAATAGCGACCGCTCCTACCTGTGCAAGAGCCTCGATGATCAAAACGCCCGGCATAACCGGCTCGCCCGGGAAATGCCCTCCGAAAAACGGCTCATTATAAGAAACGCATTTTTTTCCCACTGCACTGACACCCGGAGTAAAATCCTCAATGGTATCGATCAGCAAAAATGGCTGTCTGTGTGGGATAATTTCCATGATCTCCTTTGTGGTAAGCTTCATAATCCTGCTCCTATCCTATGATAAACAATGGCTGTCCATATTCCACCATCTGTTCGTTTTCTACAAGTATCGCTTTTACTGTACCGTCAAATTCTGATTCAATCTCATTCATCAGTTTCATAGCTTCTACAATGCCAAGAACCTGCCCCTTTTTCACAGTGTCCCCTACCTTAACGAACGGCTCTGCATCCGGTGATGAGGCGCTGTAAAAGGTACCTACTAAGGGCGATTTCACTTCATTTCCTGACGGCTGCGCCTGTACACTCTCCGCTGCCGGACTTAAGACTTCACTTTCCTTTGGCAAAACTGCCTGGGAAAGGTTCACAGGTACTTCTGCTTCTTTTACCACTACCGTCTTTGTTTCCTGCACTTTATTTGTGGACAGATCCAACTGCCATTCTCCGTCTTTTAAATGAAACTCTGTCAGATTCGAATCGCTGACCGCATGGATCAGTTCTATTAATTTTTCAAATTCCATGAGATACTCCTTACTCTTCAAACTTTTTTACAAGCAGGGAGGCATTATGGCCTCCAAAGCCCAGGGAATTGCTCAGGGCATAGCGGATATCCATTTTTACCGGGCCATTGGTCACGTAATCCAGGTCACATTCCTCGTCCGGCACCTGGTAGCCTGCGGTCTCATGGATAAATCCTTCTTCCAGTTCTTTTACGCAGGCAATGAACTCTACTGCCCCTGCCGCACCTAAGAGATGGCCGATCATAGATTTTGTGGAATTGATCTTCATCTCCTTTGCATGTTCTCCGAATACATTCTTAATGGCAATGGTCTCAAACAGATCGTTATGATGGGTGCTTGTGCCGTGGGCATTGATGTAATAAATCTCATCCAGGGAAACGCCTGCTTCCCTGACTGCGTATTCCATAGCCTTTGCCGCGCCGCTTCCATCCTCAATAGGGGAAGTAATATGATATGCGTCAGCAGTTGCTCCGTAGCCCACCACTTCAGCTAAGATCTTCGCTCCTCTTGCCCGGGCATGTTCCAGTTCCTCAAGGATTACGATTCCGGCTCCTTCTCCCATAACAAAGCCATCCCTTTCCTTATCAAAAGGAATAGAGCAGCGTTTTGGATCCGTGGATGTAGATAAAGCGGTCAGCGCGGAAAAGCCCGCCAATCCTACAGGAGTGATGGCAGCCTCTGTTCCCCCGGCCACCATAACATCTGCATCTCCGCACTGGATACTTCTGTAAGCCTCTCCAATGCTGTGGGTACCTGTGGCACAAGCGGTAACTACATTGATATTTTTTCCCCGAAGCCCAAACTGGATAGACACATTTCCTGCAGCCATATTCGAGATCATAAGAGGAACCATAAGCGGATTCACTCTCTTTGGTCCTTTTTCTGCAAGCTTTTTCGTTTCCTGTTCTACCACCTGAAGGCTTCCGATTCCGCTTCCCACGCTGCAGCCTACCCGGAAAGGATCTTCTTTTTCCATATCAAGCCCGGAAGCTTCCAGAGCTTCCTTTGTGGCTGCCACTGCATACTGGCTGAAAGCGGCCATTCTTTTTGCCGCTTTAAAATCCATATAATTCTTTGCGTCAAAGCCTTTTAACTCAGCCGCAAGATGTGCCTTATACTCTGTGGTATCGAAATAAGTCACTTCTCCGAAACCAGTTTTGCCTTCTTTTAAGCTGTTCCAATACTCATTTACATTAAGACCGATGGGGGTAACTGCGCCCATTCCTGTCACAACTACTCTCTTCATTTTCTTCCTCCTACATATTCATTCCGCCGTCTACGGAAAAAACCTGGCCTGTAATATAGTCCGCCTTTTCGGAAGCGAGAAAGGCTACCATGTTTGCAATATCGGACGGCTTTCCGAATTTCCCAAGAGGGATCATTTTACATGCTGCTTCCTTTACCTCATCGGAAAGCACTTCTGTCATCTCTGTATCCACAAATCCCGGTGCAACAGCATTTACGGTAATTCCTCTGCTTGCAAGCTCTCTGGCCATAGTTTTTGTAAGGCCGATCACCCCTGCCTTTGACGCAGCGTAGTTTGCCTGCCCTGCATTTCCCATAATGCCGGAAACAGAAGAAATGTTGATGATCTTTCCGCTTCTCTGTTTTAACATCTGACGGGAAAGATGACGGATGGTATTAAAGGTTCCTTTCAGGTTGATATTGATCACTGCATCGAAATCTTCTTCTTTCATTTTCATGATAAGATTGTCTTTTGTGATCCCTGCATTATTTACCAGAATATCCACATGACCGAATTCTTTTACCAGATTCTTTACCATTTCCTCACATGCCTGAAAATCGCTTACATTACACTGATAAAGGGAAGCGCTTCCTCCCTTTTCCTCAATGGCATTTTTTACTTCCTGGGCTCTTTTTTCGGAACCGTTATAATTTATGATGACTGTCGCCCCTTCTGCTGCAAGGGTCATGGCGATCTCTCTGCCGATTCCCCGGCTTGCGCCTGTCACAAGGGCTACCTTTCCATTTAACATAGCTTACTGCTCCTTTTCTGCCTTATTGGCGTCTGCTTAATTGTTAAAGTTTTTCCAAATCTTCTATTTTTTCAATATTTATTCCTTTTACGTTCCGGTCGATCTTTCTTAAAAAGCCGGTCAGGGTTCTTCCTGGTCCGATCTCTATGAAAGTATCCACGCCGTCCCGTATCATTTGCTCCACACACTGCTGCCATCTCACAGAAGAGGATACCTGTCTGATAAGAAGATCCTTAACCTGTGTCACATCAGTAACCGCTTCCCCGGTAACATTGGTCATATAGGGAACAGCAATCTCTTTCAGGGCAATCTCTTTCAGGACTTCTCCAAGCTTTTCCCCTGCGCCTTTAAGCATGGCTGAATGGAACGGCCCGCTCACCTTTAAAGGTACGATCCTTCTGGCTCCAGCCTCTTTTAAGGATTCTCCTGCTTTCTTTACTGCCTCTTCCTCTCCGGTAATGACAATCTGTCCCGGACAGTTATAGTTTGCAATAGAAACAATACCCTGGGTACGCTCACATACTTCTTCGATCAATCCTGCGTCCGTGCCGATCACTGCAGCCATGGCTCCCCCCACCGGAACGGCCTCCTGCATAAAGATTCCTCTCTTGCGCACTACAAAAAAAGCATCCTCTATAGACATGACGCCTGAGGCGATCAGCGCCCCATATTCTCCCAGGCTCAGCCCTGCATTCACCTGAGAATGTACGCCTTTTTCCTCTACTGCCTTTAAAATCGCAGCCTCCACAGCCAGCATAGCTACCTGGGTATACTCTGTGATATGTAATCTGGGATCCTCTTCAAAACATAATGCTTTTATGTCCAGCCCCGTTACTTTTGACGCCGTGTCGATAACCTGTGCGCAAGCCGGGATCTGTTCGTAAAAATCTTTTCCCATTCCAGCATACTGTGCACCCTGGCCCGGAAAAATAAATGCTGTTTTCCCCATTGTTTTCTCCTCTCTACTGTCAATCTGGTCTTATATGTCTTTTATCTATCTTCCTCCTGTAACTCTTTGGCACACCCAAAAATCCGGAGTCATTTTCTTTTGCTTTCTCAGGCGGATAGTTCCGATCCGCTTCTGTCAAATAGTTTGATATACAAAGTAATTGCACAAAAAATTCTCCTTAAGGCATTCCTGCCCTAAGGAGACCTATGCAGACTTACGCCTCTACGCCTTTGCTCTTCAGATATTCCATAACATCGCCTACAGTGGCAAGGTCAGCAAGCTCTTCGGATGGGATCTCTACATTATACTCATCCTCTAAAGCCATTACCAGCTCAAATAAATCCAGGGAATCTGCTCCCAGGTCATCCTTAAAGGAAGTCTCCGCTGTAATTGTCTCTGCGTCGCAATTTAACTGCTCAGCGATCATTTCTTGCATTTTTTCTAACATTGCTTTCTTCTCCTTTATCAAGTACCTCGTACTAATTACTTTGATGTCCAAAGTATATATGCTTGCATCCTATTTGTCAATACTATTTTCCATCTATTTACATTTTCGTTTTTTCTTACGGACATACAGGCTAAATCTCATTTTTCTTTATAAAAGCTGTACATCCTCTGGCTCTGTAAAGGTAATCTGCCGGGCCACGCTTAAAGCCAGTCCCATCTCCGTCATCAAAAAGAGGATCGAGGTTCCTCCATAACTGATAAACGGAAGGGTAACACCGGTATTTGGCAGGAGATTTACCACTACCCCGATATTTAAGACTACCTGCAGGGCAATATGTAAGAAAATTCCGCTCACCATCAAAGACCCGAACATATCCGGTGCGTTTTGCGCGATAAAAAACAGTCTGTATAAAAGATAGGCAAAGAGGAGCAGAACAACCATTCCTCCTAATATTCCAAGTTCCTCACAGATAATAGAAAAGATCATATCGTTCTGGGCTTCCGGAACGCTTCCTAACTTCTGGATGCTGTTTCCAAGTCCCCGCCCAAGCAGGCCGCCTGATCCGATGGCATACAAAGCCTGTATCGTCTGGTAACCATCTCCGGACGCATAATCCTCCGGGTGCAGCCACACAAGAATACGTCGGATACGGAAACTGTCACTGGTATCAAGAGTCGTTACCAAAAAAATGACAAACGCAGCAATGAGAATAATACCCACAACAAACAGGATGATAAACGGTTTCATGTCCGGATGGGCCACAAAAATCATTCCCAGGGTGATACAGAAAATAATGATAGCTGTACTTAGGTTTTCTGTAAAAATATAGGCCAGCATGGCCAGAAATCCGCCCATTCCGCCTAAAACCGCACAGGCTTTCAGGGTATGTACCTGCTTTCCCATCTTCACCACCATATAGGCCAGACAGACGATCACCGCCAGTTTTGCCACCTCTGCCGGCTGAAACTGGGGCAATGGGCCAAGCTGCAGCCATCTTCTCGCACCATTTGCAGACCTTCCCAGAGGAGTCTTTACAAGAAGCATGAGCACTGCGGAAAGCACATAGAGAAAGGTAGTAAAATACTTCAGGATATGATAATCAATCCTGGAAATGACCAAAGCGGCACCAATACATGCTACGCTGATCACCGCCTGCCGCTTGAAATAGTACATATCGTCTCCAAAATCAATCTCCGCTGTATAAGCGCTGGTACTATAAAGCATGATCAGGCCAAAGCAGGTCAGAAGGATGATCACCGCCACCAGACTGTAGTCATAGTAATGGGATTTCGTATTCTTTTTCGCGCGTGTTTCTGCTGTTTTTCTTTTTTTATTTTTTGTTTTTGCAATCAGCATTTTATTCTGCTGCCTTGCTTTTTCCATTCTATCACCTGACGCTTTCTCAATTTTCCATTATTATAGCAAAATACCCTTTCATAAGCAAGCCGTTAGTTTTAAGGACAAACTGTTCCCAGCGCTGGTATTCCCATAGACAGGATGAAAAAAATGTTCCCTACCAATGTTAATATTGACTTTTGGTCGTTTTTGTTTATAATTAAAAAATATATTTCGACGGTCATTATCCAGTTTATTATTTACACAAGGAGCCTGATCCATGGGAAAATTAGAATTAAATAAGAAACAAAAGAAAGCGGCCCTGTATAACGCCGCATACGATCTTTTTATCTCTAAGGGTTTTTCTAAGACCACCATCTCTGATATCGTAGAAGAAGCCGGCGTTGCAAAAGGCACCTTTTATCTGTATTTCAGGGATAAATATGACATTCATAATAAGCTGATCGCCCATAAAACAGCAGAGCTTTTCTATCGGTCACAGAAAGCTCTGGAGCATACGGACTGTCATGATTTTAAAGAGCAGATTTATTTTATTATTCAGTTTATCCTGGACGAGTTGGAAAAAAACACGGCTCTTTTGCTGTTTATTTCCAAAAATCTTTCCTGGGGCGTTTTCCGCGGCTTTTTTCATCAGGAATCTTCGGACGAATATCCTTTTTACCGTTCCTATTTAAACTTTCTTTCTAAAGGATCAAAAAACTGCCAAAATCCTGAGATCCTGCTCTTTACCATTATAGAACTGGTAGGCTCCACCTGCCATAGCTGCATCCTTTACGACCAGCCGGTACCTATCGCGGAATACAAACCTTATTTGTTTAAAGCCATCTCGGGAATCATAGACAGCTTTTCTTCCTGAAAAAGGTCTCTCCATTTCCCGGAGAGGTTTTTTATGATACAATGGATCTATACTACATAAATACAGAAGAAAGGCAATCATATGGAAAAAATCACAGAATTCTTCAAAGGACAGCTTCCTGCTATCACAAATTTCGGCATTAAGGTAGTTCTTGCCATCCTTGTTTTCTATATTGGAGGAAAGCTCATTAAGTGGCTTTTAAAATTTATTCGCAAATCTCTTGACCGGGCAAATGTGGACAAGGGCGTGATACAGTTTGTATCCTCCTTTTCTAAAATTCTGCTGTATGCACTTTTAGTCTTTAACATCGCCATGAGTTTCGGCGTTAAAGAATCCTCTGTGGCAGCTCTTTTAGGTACAGCAGGGGTTGCTGTCGGTCTCGGTCTGCAGGGCGGCCTGGCAAATGTGGCCGGCGGCATCATTCTCCTTGTATTTAAACCCTTCCAGGTAGGCGACTATATCATTGAGAACCAGGATGCCGGCTGCGAAGGCACGGTTTCCAAAATTGATATTTTTTATACCACTTTGCTTTCTATGGATAATAAGCATATCATCGTTCCTAACGGCACACTGGCAAACGCCTCCATCACCAATGTCACTGCCAGAGACCAGAGAAAACTGGAAATTAAGATAGGGATTTCCTATCAGTCTGATATAAAAAAAGCAAAGGCAATCCTGGAGTCTCTTTTAAAAGAAGATCCAGACACAAGATCAGATGAAGAAATGGTGGTATTTGTAGATTCTTTAGGCGAAAGTTCTGTCATCATGGGACTTCGGGTTTGGGTCGCTACAGACAAATATTGGCCTGCTAAATGGCGGCTGAATGAGCGCATCAAAGAAGAGTTCGACCGGCAGGGGATCGAAATCCCCTATAACCAATTACAGGTGCATATTAAAAACGAATAAGTTTTTGTCCTGCACACCTTTTCTTTTACCGACATAAAATAGAGAGTAACATGAAACTTTGAAAGAAAGGTGGTATTCATGGAAAATTACCGTACCAACTGCGCCGGTTGCCGGCCTTATCATAATACCTGCGGTATGAACAATTCCTGTATGAATAGCAGAAGAAATCCTTCTATGACCACGTTTGGTCCCCAATCCCAAAGCACAGTCAGCCGTATGGATCCTGGCAGCAATTCTCAGACCGCGTCCATGTATCAGCATCTGTCCTCTCTTCCTCCTGCCATGGCCTACGTTCCGACGCAGTCCTTTTCTGAAACCTTTAAATTGAGCTATGCCCTGCAGGTGGGAACTATATTCCCGGATCTCTGCAAGCCATTTTGCGGAAGGAGATGTGTATGCCGATGATGTATCAGAATTCTTTTAACCAACGTCAGCAGCTTCTCAACCGCATCACGGAAGTAAGCTTTGCTGTGGACGATATTCTTCTGTATCTGGACACTCATCCTCATGACGAAAAAGCCCTGGCCTTTGCCAACACCCATATTGCGGAACGTAGAAAGCTGCTTGCGGAATATGAAAACTCCTACGGCCCGCTGATCGCCAAGGATGCTATGGAACAAGGTGACACCTGGAAATGGGTAGAGCAGCCCTTTCCATGGGAACAGGAAGGAGGGTGCAGATAGTTATGTGGATTTATGAAAAAAGACTGCAGTACCCGATAAATATTAAAACTCCCAATGCTAAAATTGCTCAATATATTATGAGCCAATACGGCGGGCCTGACGGAGAAATCGGCGCTTCCATGCGCTATCTCTCCCAGCGTTTTGCCATGCCCAACCGTACTGCTGCCGCGGTGCTTAATGACGTGGGCACTGAGGAGCTGGCCCATTTGGAAATGGTCTCCACCATTGTCCATCAGCTTACCCGGAATCTTTCCATGGAAGAAATCGAAAAATCCGGTTTCGGTCCTTATTATATTGACCATACTGTAGGTATCTGGCCGCAGTCTGCAGGCGGCGTTCCCTTTAACGCCTGTGAATTCCAGTCAAAAGGCGATCCCATTACCGACCTGCACGAAAACCTCGCTGCGGAACAAAAGGCCAGGTCCACCTATGACAATATCCTTCGTGTGGTCAAAGATATACCAGAAATTGCAGATCCCATCAAATTCCTGCGCGCACGGGAGATCGTACATTACCAACGATTCGGTGAAGCCCTTCGCAGTGTCCAGGAACAATTGGATGCCAAAAACTTTTATGCGTTTAATCCAAGCTTTGACGCTCCCTGCAAAGCGGAGTGCACCAATTGCAAGCGGGCATAAATGACGGATTTATCTCTATAGAAAAGGGGCAGGTGCGGCTTATAAAAGCCATGCCTGCCCCAGTTGAGTATTCCGTGGCTTCAGAGCCACTCAATCTGTTACAGAGAGCCATCCATTCC
>CALIZJ010000106.1 GCA_938028845.1 uncultured Blautia sp. | reverse complement strand
TTCCGATCTAAAACCGAACCCGTGAAAGTTGAAACTAAGAAAACCGAACCCATTAAAGTCGAAACAAAAAAAACTGAGCCCGTTAAAGTTGAAACCAGAAAAACTGAGCCTGTGAAAATCACCGCCCAGAAGGACTCCGAAAAAATCTATCAGGCCCGTTTCAACCGTCATTATGATGAGATTAAATGGCTCTACTGTGAGCTCTACCAGGATAATCCCTATGTCATGATGCATTTAAACGAGCTTACTTCCCAGATAAAGAAGTTTTATGATGAAAGGCTCTCTCTCCTTAAAGCTTCCGACCTTCGCCGGGAAAACGATTCAAACTGGTACAAAAGAAACAATCTTCTTGGAATGATGATGTACGTTGACAATTTCGCAGATACGTTAAAGGGTCTGGAGGAAAAACTGGATTATATCCAGGAGTGCAATGTAAATTATCTGCATCTGATGCCCCTTCTTTCCTCACCTAAGGGAAAAAGCGACGGAGGATACGCAGTGGCGGATTTCCGTAAAGTTCAGAAAGAACTTGGAACCATGGAAGATTTCGCCTCAGTTACTTCCAAATGCCATGAACGTGGGATCAGCGTATGCCTGGATTTCGTAATGAACCATACCTCCGAGGAGCACGAATGGGCGAGACGCGCCCGCGCAGGGGAAAAGGAATATCAGGACCGTTATTTCTTCTTTGACTCCTATGACGTGCCCGCTTTGTATGAGCAGACCTGTCCGCAGGTGTTCCCTACCACTGCCCCCGGAAACTTTACCTGGCTTGATGATATTAAAAAACATGTTATGACCACATTTTATCCTTATCAGTGGGATTTAAATTACCGCAATCCGATCGTTTTGAATGAAATGATCTATAACATGCTCTATCTGGCAAATCAGGGCGTGGATATCATTCGCCTGGATGCCGTGCCTTATATCTGGAAGCAGCTTGGCACCAACTGCCGCAATCTTCCCCAGGTACATTCCATTGTGCGTATTATGCGCATGATCTGCGAAATCGTATGCCCAGGGGTGCTGCTTTTAGGAGAAGTGGTCATGGCGCCGGAAAAGGTTGTTCCATATTTTGGAACTGTGGAAAAACCGGAATGCCATCTCCTTTACAACGTTACCACCATGGCAAGTACCTGGCATACAGTAGCCACAAGAGATGTATCTCTTCTGCGCCGACAGGTGGATATTGTGGCATCCCTTCCCAAGGAGTATATTTTCCAGAACTATCTGCGCTGCCACGATGATATCGGCTGGGGACTGGATTACGAATACCTGAAGAATTTCGGCATGGAAGAAGTCGCTCACAAGAAATACCTGAACGATTTCCTTACAGGAAACTATCCGGATTCCTTTGCCCGCGGAGAACTTTATAATGACGATCCCCGCCTGGGAGACGCACGTCTTTGCGGAACCACTGCTTCTCTTTGCGGAATCGAAAAATTTGGATTTGAACAAAACGAAGAAGGTGTAAACCGCGCTGTCCGTTACGACATTACCCTTCATGCTTTCATGCTTGCCCAGTCCGGCATCCCTGTGATCTACAGCGGAGACGAAATTGGACAGCTTAACGATTACTCCTACAAGGAAAATCCGGAGAAGGCCGCAGATTCCCGTTATATCCACAGAGGAAAATTTAATTGGGAACTTGCCAAAAACCGGAAACTTCCTCATACTGTTCAGGGAAAACTGTTCCCGGCTCTTGATAACCTGGAACACATTCGCCGCACACACAGCGTCTTTGACTCTGATGCGGATGTACGCACCATCGATACCTGGGATCCTTCCATCCTGGCAGTGGTACGTGAAAACACCATGGAAAAATTCATTGGAATCTATAATTTCAGTGAATATGACAAAGTTGCCTGGATCAACGAAGAGGACGGCACATATGTGGATCTTATTTCCGGTCGGGAAATGGAGGCAAAGGGGGTACAGATTCCTGCTTACGGCTGCTTCTGGCTCTGCAGGGAAAAGAAATAACAGGCGGCACGAAAAGTACACCAAAATATATTTAAAATAAACGAAGGCTGGGAAATTATGCAAAGCTTCCCAGCCTTTGTTATTTATCTGAAACGGTTTGACTGACTTTTTAAAACAGTCCGGCATTATTTCTGCAGTCTCTCCAAAAAAGATACGGCCCTTCCCGGATTTTCGCTGTCCAGATACTTCTGAAAAATTTTCTTGAGCCAGGCAGTGATCGCATCGATCGCTACTGGAGAAAATGTCATCAGGATAAACACCAGAATGATCATTCCAAACTCTAAAGAACCAAGAGTCAGAAGATCCTGAAGGATCACTGCAGCCATGAAGAAAATAAACTGCATTCCGTAAATGATCACCTTTCTGTACCTGTTCAAAGGCGCATATACCGTCTTTAACGCCGCCATATAATTCCAGCCTGTCACAAGCACGCACGCTGTATTTAACATAGCATTTGAATGGTATACATCCTGACAGACCAGCATGATCACAAACACACATCCGGTAATGGTGATCGCTGCCGGAAAGGCATTGATAAACACATGCCGCAAAAAGGTATGGCCGATCTTATTATAATTATTTTCCTGTGCAAGCAAAAAGGTAGGAATTCCCACTGCACATGCACTGATTAGAGACATCTGGATAGGCTCGAAGGGATACGCCTCTCCAAAGAATATGGTAAGCAGCGAAAGACAGACGGAAAAGATCGTTTTGATCAAAAACATAGACGCCGCTGTGCGGATATTATTTACCACTCTGCGCCCCTGGTTCACAATATGGGGCATAGCCGCAAAATTAGAATCCAAAAGCACCACGTTGGCTATATTTTTCGCCGCATCACTTCCCTGTGCCATTGCCACGCTGCAGTCCGCTTCCTTTAAAGCGAGAACATCGTTCACACCATCCCCGGTCATGGCAACCGTATGCCCCTGCTTTTGCAGGGCCTGTACCATTTCTTTTTTCTGCTGGGGCGTTACTCTTCCGAACACGCTGCACTGTGCCACTGCCCTTTCCATTTCTTCCGGAGTCTTGATGGTAGTGGCATCTATATAATGATCTGCATTTTTAAGTCCCGCCTTCTTAGCAATAGAAGCAACTGTAACGGGATCATCCCCGGAGATCACCTTCAGATCCACACCCTGGCTGTCAAAAAATTTCAGCGTTTCCGGGGCTTCCTTTCGTATTACGTCTGTGAGAAGAAACAGGCCCACTGGACGAAGCCCTGAGGGAAGCTCTGTTCCTTCCGTCATCTCTTCACTGTGCGCAAGCACCAGGATACGGAAACCTTCCTCTGCAAATTTCTGGCATACCTTCGTAAGATTTTCATATCCATCAGGGAAAAGAAACTGGGCAGCGCCCATCAGATAAGTACCTTCCCCTTCAAATGCTGCACCACTGTATTTCCTGTCGGAAGAAAAGGGAACTGCGTGATGAAGTTTCATATCCTGCTTTGGAAGAAAACGCTTCCGCAGTGCATCTGCCGTAGCATTCTCGTCGTGAAGAGCCGCCATCATATTTCTCATAACACGGTCCAGTCTTTCCATAGAGGGTGCAGTATCTTTACTTTCCTCATTTTGGCATTCTTCTATTTCCGGGGTTTTCACATCCGGCAGTGTGATCTCCTTAACCGGTTCCGGAAACGTAAAAACGGCTTCCTTCTCTTCCTCCCCCGGATCGAGAACCTCAGCCACCACTGCTTTCTCAGCCTCTTCCTCAAAGGAAAAGGCCAGCTCCTCCCGCCATGGTTCCACCCGTTCCACACACATGGTTCCTTCTGTGATGGTTCCTGTCTTATCCAGACAGAGCGTATCCACACGTGCAAGGGTCTCAATACAGTAAAGCTCCTGGACCAGAGTATTTTTTCTTGCCAGGATAAGGGCTCCTAAAGTAAGGGCGACACTGGTTAAAAGCACCAGGCCTTCCGGTATCATTCCCAGTACAGCCGCCACCATATTTACAACAGCATCCTTAAAGCTGTCTCCTACCACATAATACTGTTTATAAAAGAGCATGATCCCCAAAGGCACGATAATGATACTGATCACCTTTAAGATCGCATTCAGGGAATTGCGCAGTTCGGAATTATGTCTTTTAAACTCTTTCGCCTCGCTTGTGATCTGTGAAGCATAATTGTCTTTGCCCACATGGATCACCTGGCAGCAGGCCTCTCCTGAGGTTACAAAGCTTCCCGAAAAGAGCTCATCCCCCACATTTTTAGAAAGATTATCTGCTTCACCGGTAAGCAAAGATTCATTTACCTCCAGGCTTCCCTCCAGCACCTTTGCGTCCGCCGGAACCTGGTCCCCTGTTTTTAGATAGATCAGATCGTCAAGAACCAGCTTTTCTGTGGAAATGCTCCACTTCTTTCCTTCTCTTAAAACCACAGCCTTGCTTTCTGTAAGGATCGCCAGCTTATCAATAGTCTTTTTCGCCCGGATCTCCTGTATGATACCAATCACCGTATTGATAATGATAATACATACAAACAGGGAATTCTTAAATGAGCCTACTGCCAGCACCAGTATAAGGAGCGCCAGATTCAAAAAATTGAAAAACGTAAGGGTGTTTTCCATTATGATCTGCTTATAGGTCCTCGTATTGGGATTTTCGTTGGCGTTTACTTTTCCCTCTTCGATCCTCTCTTTTACCTGTTCATTTGTAAGTCCTGTCATTTTTTCCGCCTCCTGACGCATCTGCTGCGCCATACAGGTAGATTTGGAAGTTTACTTCCAAACTTTTACCATGCAATTTTATCTATGATTCCGCCGCCTGCCACATATCCGTCCTGATAGAAGACCACTGCCTGTCCAGGCGTAATGGCCCTCTGCGGTTCTTTAAATTCTACGATCAGCTCGTCCTCTCCCGCTCTCTTTAGCACAGCAGGGGCACCAGCATGATTATAGCGGATTTTCGCCGTAACTTCCATACCATCTGTAAATTTTTCTACAGACATGGCATTCAGCTTGCTGCAGTAAAGCGCTTTGGAAAATACTTCTCCGCTCTCTCCGATCACTACCTCATTGGTGTCCGGACGGATCTGTGTCACAAAGACCGGATGTCCCATGGCAAGATTCAGGCCTTTTCTCTGTCCCACTGTATAATGGATGATCCCTTGATGCTCTCCCAGGATTTCCCCTTTTGCATTCACATAATTTCCTTTGGGGATCACGGCATCTGAATTTTTTTCAATAAACCTGGCATAGTCTTTGTCAGGAATAAAGCAGATTTCCATACTGTCAGGCTTTTTGGCTACAGGAATCCCTACTTTTTCTGCGAGGGCTCTTACCTGGTCTTTTGTATAAACGCCAAGGGGCATCCTGGTTCTTTTTAACTGTTCCTGGCTCAATCCATACAAAGCATAGGTCTGGTCCTTTTTAGCGCTTGACGCGCACTTTAGCGTATATCTTCCGTTTGCAAGCTGTTCGGTCAGGGCGTAATGGCCGGTGGCGATCAAAGATGCCCCCAGTTTTTCTCCCCGCTCCATCAATGCTTTCCACTTAATATAACGATTGCAGACCACGCAAGGATTCGGAGTTCTTCCAAAAAGATATTCTTTTATAAAATAATCGACTACTTTCTCCCTGAATTCTGAACAAACATCCGTTACATGGTGTTCGATCCCAAGGAAATCCGCCACCCGGGCAGCATCCTCCACAATCTTATCCGCCGCAGAAGCTTCTCCCTTTGACGAATCCCCGTCCCTAAAGTGCGTCATGGTCACTCCGATGACCTCATAGCCCTCTTCTTTAAGAAGATATGCAGCCACAGAGGAATCCACCCCTCCGGACAGGCCTACTACTATTTTTTCCTTTTCCATTAATATTCTTCCTCGTCCTCTTCTTCTCCTTCATGGATATCAGACTTTGGCCTTTCCAGTCCTTCGATCTCAATGTGATGCTTCTGGGCATAATCCCATAATGCTGCATGAATGGCTTCTTCTGCTAAAAGGGAGCAATGCACCTTTACCGGAGGAAGTCCGTCAAGCGCTTCCATAACTGCTTTGTTCGTTACTTTCATGGCTTCCTCAATGGTCTTTCCCTTCACAAGTTCTGTAGCCATACTGCTTGTAGCCACTGCGGCACCGCATCCAAATGTCTTAAACTTACAGTCGCGGATGATGTGCGTCTCATCGTCGATATCTAAAAAGATCCTCATGATATCTCCGCATTTTGCGTTGCCGACTGTGCCTACGCCGCTTGCATCCTCTATTTCTCCCACATTACGTGGATTTTGAAAGTGGTCCATTACTTTTTCACTATACATGATAATTTCCTCCTGACAGGTATTTTCTTTTCCTAATTTCTAATCTTTCTATTTCCCCGGATAAACCCATCCGGCATAAATATTATTTCTGTTTTTTTATAAAATCCTCGTAGAGAGGCGACATATTTCTCAAATTCTGTACAATGTCTTTTAATTTGTCCACTGTATAATCAATGTCTTCTTTTGTAGTCTCGTCGCTTAATGTCATACGGAGAGAGCCGTGGGCAATCTCATGAGGAAGTCCGATGGCCAAAAGTACGTGGGATGGATCCAAAGAGCCGGACGTACACGCAGAACCGCTTGAAGCACAGATTCCAAAGCTGTCCAGCATAAGCAGCAGGGATTCGCCCTCTATAAACTGAAAACTTACATTTACGTTATTGGGCAGACGCTTTTGGGCGTCGCCGTTTAACCTTACATAAGGGATCTCCGTCACGATCCTCTGGATCATGTAATCCCGCAGGTTTCTTTCCTTTTCTGTCCTTTCCTCCATACTGGAAGAAGCAAGCTTTGCCGCCTCTCCATAGCCTACGATGCCCGGAACATTTTCTGTACCGGCCCGGCGTTTTCTCTCCTGGGCGCCTCCGTGTACAAATGAACGGATCTTTACCCCTTTGCGGATATATAAGAATCCGATTCCCTTAGGTCCATTGATCTTATGGGCGCTGGAGCTTAACATATCTATGCAGCATTCATCCACAGAAATGGGCACCTGGCAGAACGCCTGTACTGCGTCCGTATGAAACAGTATGCCATGCTCCCTGGCGATCCTGCCGATTTCCTGTACCGGCTGTATCGTACCAATCTCATTATTTGCAAACATAATGGAGATCAGGATGGTTTCCGGTGTAATGGCAGCTTCCAGATCCTCCAGGCGTACAATACCGTTTTCATCCACATCCAGATAAGTAACCCGTGCTCCTCTCTTTTTTTCCAGACATTCACAGGTGTGAAGGATCGCATGGTGCTCTATCTTCGTAGTGATAATGTGGTTGCCTTTATCGCTGTATGCCTCGTAGGCTGCTTTAAGCGCCCAGTTATCCGCCTCTGTTCCTCCGGCTGTAAAATAAATCTCCTCTTTTTTCGCTCCCAGCACCTTTGCGATCTGCTCTCTGGCCGCAGTCACTGCTTCCTTACTCTTACCGGCAAAATCATAAATGCTGGAAGGATTTCCGTATAATTCTGAAAAATATGGCAGCATTGCCTCCACCACCTTCGGCGAGGTCTTTGTCGTTGCCGCATTGTCTAGATAAATCATTTTTTCCATATTCTCATCCTCCTGATATAGAATCGGATCCATTGCTTTTACATACCCAAAAAGTATTTATTTAGCAACTTTTTCCTGTATTTTTCTGCTTTCTTCGATAAGCTCGCCAAGCATCAAAGTATCCACAGCGCTTGTAATGCTGTCGTTGATGCGTTTCCATACGAATTTGGCGACGCATAAATCTGAACCCTCGCAGGTACTTATCGGACTGTTTCCCGGGCAGTCTACTGCATCCAGGCTTCCCTCCAGCACGCGCAGGATATCTCCAACGGAAATTTCATTTTCCGGTCTTCCCAGGCGGTATCCTCCCTGTGCTCCTCTGGTACTCTCCACGATGCCGGCTTTTTTCAGCTTCGCCATGAGCTGTTCCAGATAGCTTACAGAAATATTCTGCCGCCCGGCTATACTCTGGATAGAGACTGCTTCCTTATCACTGTGCAAGCCCAAATCTATAAGGGCCCTAAGCCCATATTTCGCTCTTGTTGACAGCTTCATCCTTACACCCCTTTTAATCCCTAGTGTTTTTGTCAGATTTCATGGATAACTCTATCAGAAAGAAATTGTTCTGTCAAGGAGTATTTGTGAATATACTGACAAAAAAGGTACAGGTTGGAAATTATGTCGAAACGATACTTCTTAAAGGGGACGCTGATCCTTACCTGCGCTGGCCTTATCACCCGTTTTATCGGGTTCTTCTATAGAATATTCCTCTCTCATGCCATTGGTGCACAGGACCTTGGAATCTACCAGTTGGTGACGCCTTTGCAGATGCTTGTACTCTCTGTCACTACCTTCGGAATCCAGACAGCCATCTCCCGGCTGGCGGCATCCCGGCTGGCTGTGGGAAAATCCAAGGACGCACGGGATATCTTTTTGCTGGGAACAGGGATATCCGTTCTTCTTTCTTCCCTGCTCGCCTGGCTTCTATACAATAATTCCACATTTTTCGCTGTTGAGATCCTGAAAGAAGCAAGCACCGCTCCTTTTATCCGGCTTCTTTCCTTTGGGATTCCTTTAAGTTCTCTCCATATCTGCGCCAACGGCTACTATTACGCCAAAAAAAAAACAGAGATCCCATCCGGTATACAGCTTTTAGAGCAGCTTGTGCGCGTGGGCATAACCTATCTGCTTTATCTTATCTTCCTTTCCCAGGGAAGAGAAATCACGGCATTCATAGCCGTAGGCGGTTCCCTTGCCAGTGAAGGGGCTGCCGCTTTTGTTTCTCTCTTTACCATTGGATACCGTTTCCATAAAGATAACTATACCCTTTTTAAGATCTCACAGCCTTTAAAAAAACTCAGGGATATTTTACAGCTTTCCGTTCCTCTGTCTGTAAACCGCCTTCTTCTTACCTTGTTAAGCAGTATAGAGGTAGTCCTGATCCCCCAAAGGCTTCGGATATACGGACTGGATTCCAGTGAAGCCCTTGGAATCTACGGAATACTTACCGGTATGGTCATGCCCCTTATTTTATTTCCTTCCGCGATCACAAATTCTGCCTCCGTTATGCTTATGCCTTCTATTGCAGAACTGCAGGCGTTAGGCTATAAAAAACGCATCCGCTATGTGATCTCCCAGGCTGGAAGGTACTGCTTTTTCCTGGGAGGGTTCTGTACCTTTATCTTTTTCTTCCTGGGAAGGCCTCTGGGAACTTTTTTATTTAACAGTCCCACAGCAGGCGTATACATACAGACTATTTCCTTTATCTGTCCCTTTCTGTATTTAAACACAGCCCTATCCAGTATCTTAAACGGTCTGGGAAAAACCGGCACGAACCTGCTCCACAGTGCCATAAGCACCAGTATACGCATCGCCTTTGTTTTTTGGGGAATCCCTCTTTTAGGTATACGGGGATATCTGTACGGAATCCTTTTAAGCGAGCTTTTACTAAGCGGGATGCATCTTTTTTCACTTACCGGCAAAGGCAGCGCTTTTTTCCGTCAAACCAGTGAAAAATAGCCGTAATCCACCTTTTAAACACGCCCCATTGCCATAATGCCCGCCAATTTTCCTATCGACAATTTCAGCGGAATAGTTTATAATAGCGTCGAAATATAAGAGAACGAGAAAGAGGAGAATTACCATGGGATTTGAATTTATTAAAAAATTACCGACACCCGAAGAAATCCGCACCCAGTATCCCATTGACGAAACCATCGTGGAGATTAAGAAAAAACGCGATCAGGAAATTAAAGATATTTTTACCGGAAAGTCTGATAAGTTTATCGCCATCATCGGTCCCTGTTCTGCTGACAATGAGGATGCCGTATGCGACTATCTCACCAGATTAAGAGATGTACAGGAAAAAATTTACGATAAAGTACTTATTATACCAAGAGTCTATACAAACAAGCCCCGTACCACCGGAGAAGGTTATAAGGGCATGATCCATCAGCCGGATCCTGAGAAAAAGCCTAATATGCTGGCCGGTCTTGTGGCGATCCGGAAGATGCATATGCGCGCCATCCATGAAAGCGGAATGACCTGCGCAGACGAAATGCTGTATCCGGAAAACTGGAGATATCTCTCTGATCTTCTTTCCTATGTAGCCGTAGGGGCTCGTTCTGTAGAGGATCAGCAGCATCGTCTCACTGTAAGCGGTATGGACGTACCCGCAGGAATGAAAAATCCTACCAGCGGTGATTTCAGCGTTATGCTGAATTCTGTAGTGGCCGCTCAGGGCGCCCATCGTTTTATATACAGAAGCTGGGAAGTAGAAACCACAGGAAATCCTCTGGCACATACCATCCTTCGCGGTGCGGTAAATAAGCACGGAGAAGCGATCCCCAATTATCATTATGAGGATCTTCGCCTTCTTTGGGAAAAATACCAGGAAAAGGATCTTTTAAACCCTGCGGTCATAGTAGATACCAACCACTCCAATTCCAACAAACAGTACGAGCAGCAGGTCCGCATCGCCAGGGAAGTCCTTCACAGCCGTCTGGTGGACCCAGAGCTTCATAAGCTTGTAAAAGGGCTTATGATCGAGAGCTACCTGGAAAACGGCGCTCAGAAAATAGGCGGCGAGCACATATACGGAAAATCCATCACTGACCCCTGCCTTGGCTGGGAAGAAACAGAAAAGCTTTTGTATACGATCGCAGAAATGTGTTAAAGATAAAATCTTTCATCTAAATCTTTGTCTGACTAAAACGTGCGCCTTAAACGGCGCACGAAAAAGCCGGATTTAAGGAAATCCGGCACATATCATTTATTGTTCCATAAGACTATCACGAATATTTTTTTCCAACGCTTCCAGCTCTGCCTCTGCTGCTGCCCGTTTTTTACGTCCTTCTTCCTGGATGCGAACAGCTTCGTGCATGGTTTCGATCAGATTCGCATTGGCCTTCTTTAAAGTTTCAATATCCACGATCCCTCTCTGAGACTCTCTCGCCACCTGGGCTGCGTTCTGCTTTAGCTGTTCCGAATTTTTTAAAAGAAGGGCGTTGGTAGTATCTGTGATATTTCTGTGGAGCTTCAGGACTTCCTTTTGCCTGTAAATGCCCAGAGCCATGACCATCTGGCTCTTCCACAGTGGAATCGTCTCCTGAATAGCTGTCTGGATTTTATCTGCCAGAAGCTTGTCGTTGTTTTGTATCAGCCGGATCTGGGGAGCTGTCTGTACAGCTATCGTCTTGCTGGTCTTCAGGTCATAAACCTTCTTTTCAAACTGGTCCACCGTTTCCTGAAAATCTCTTACAAGCTGAGCGTCCATAGGATCCCCGCTCTCCTTAACCTCCCGAAACAAAGCCGGCAGCGTCTCTCCCTTTAATTCCAGAAGTTTTTCCTCTCCTGCTATGATGTAAAGGGACAGCTGCCGAAAATACTGAAGATTTTTTTCATACATGGCATCCAGCATACCAATATCCTTCAGCATTTCCATGCGCGCTTCATCCAGCTTTCCTTCTATCTTGTCAATCTGTACCTCAAGCTTTTCGAATTGTGCTAAAAATTTCTTTACTCTGGCTTCTGCTCTTTTAAAAATATTCTTCAGTATCCCCTGGTTTTCTAAAACGGTAAAATCCAGGCCTTCCACATTCGCGATCAAATCCTCCATCAATTCCCCCACATAGCCGGAATCCTTGGCTCTGATATTCCTGAGGATATTTTCGGAGAAATCGGCAATATTCTGCTTGGCGCCTGAGCCGTACTGCATCAGCATCTGAGAATCCCTTATGTCAATTTCCCCTTTGATTTCTTCTATCCTGGCTCTTTCCTTTAGAGAAAAAGATTTTTCTCCTGTCTCTTCCTTTCCCTCTTGTACCGCTGTATCCTTGTTCCTTTTTAAGTCTGCAAGTGTGATCTGTGACATCTGTTTCTCCTTTTAGCTTTACAGGCTGCCTATTGGCTTATAAGCCGTCTATTATCTGTTTCATCACGTCGTAATCCGGCACAGGCGCTACCTGCGTAATAACAGGTGCAATTCCCTGCACGGGGATCTCTCCCTCTACGTTTCCATTGCTTCCCGTCCGGAAGCCATGCTTCTCCCAGGCAAGGTTCTGGATTTCCTCATCAAAAAGCGCCTGAGTGAGCTCCTGCCCTTTTTCCGTTAGGGAAATCAAAACATGGG
>CALIZJ010000105.1 GCA_938028845.1 uncultured Blautia sp. | reverse complement strand
TATCGCTTTTTTCTGCTCCTCTGTTACCGATGTTACAAAAGATGCCCCTCTTTTTTCAATCCAGTCTATTACATCCGGAACACCAGTCTTTATATTAAACCCATCCGGAAGACTGTCGAAAATTGGCTGTCCTCTCGATCCGGCCTTAATTGCATCCGTCCATAATGGTTTCATCTTATCTGCAACCAATTTGGAGTAGTCCTGCCTCCATACATCCAGCGCTCCGTCCGGTACGCTCCCGGCCAGGATTGCTTCCCTTATCTCTTTGTAGGTAAATGCCGTCTTTTGGTCATTCCAAAACGTCACCAGAAATTTTACCGGGACAGAATCGTTGTTATGAAGATACTGATTCAATCTTTGAAGGATCTTCTCCGGATCCCCTTTCTTTCTCCTTGCCTCTGGCTTTATCTTTTTAAATACAAAAGTCATTTCATATCCTTCCTAGGCGTTTCTTCGCTTCTTCCAATTTTCTCTCATCTTCTTCGGTTTCTTCCGGTGCTTCATTATCTTCATCCGGTGGTTCATTCTGGTTCTGCTGTTTTTGCCTCATTGGATCTATCTTCCTAGTATCTACTGTCCTTTCCGGAAGGTTTGCGGCTTCCCTGACATAGTCTTCCAGCGTATCATCTGGAATAAGAATTCCTACTCCAGTCATATCTTTTATGTACGCAGCGAGTTTTTGAATGTCAACTGTTTCTATGTCTCCATGGGAAAGTTTCGGATAATCAGTAACACCTTCAAAATGGCTTCCGTTAATGTCTATCAACTGCGGGATCCCCTGGCTGTTGAACGTCTCGCAGATAATATCCAGATACGCTCCGATCGCCATGGCGAACAATTCCGTCTTGTCAGAACTAAGGGCAAAACTGCCGACCTGCTGATGTCCGAGAAATATAAAATCTGCAAGGACAGTCATCGCAATCCCTGTATCGTATCTTTGGATTATGGCGTTTGTGTCAAACAGCTTGCTTCCGCCAGAGCTTAGCAATTCAAATTCAAATCCAAAAGGCTTTACGATTCCGGCTACCTCATCTATCCTTATCTTCCTCACTAAATCTTCCATGCTGGCTCTTAATTCTGCCATATCCGGATCATCGTCCCATATAGGCACATTCTCCGGCGCTGTAAATACGGGGAGTCCTGCCAGATCTCTCTCGATTCCGATTCCCTCGTATTCTTGGATCCTGCGTTTAAAGTACCACGAACGGTAGGCATTTCGTAAAATGCTCCGCCCTTCCGGGTTTCCTTTCCTGCTCTTTGTCCGGAAAATCATGGCTTTGTCTATGGGGATTGTTATTAACCCGTAATCGGGCGGTGGCATCTGCGTCATGCCAATCAGATTGTCATTATCATCATATTCCCACTGATACAGAGTTTCCTGCGCCCTGATCGGGAGTTTCCTCCACCCTATCAACCCGTCGTTATACTTACTTTTTGTCTGAGGATTCTTGGTTTTTCCCATCCTGCGCTTATAAACAATCTCGTGGAAGGACCACCCATAAGTCAGGAACGAAAGGATTTCCGATATGGTATCCGTCCAGGTATCCTGCATATCGTGCATGCAGCTTTCCACAAATTCTGCCGCTTCTTTATCTGCGGGTGTATCTCCTGTAGGTTCTACTGTCCAGGAGGCTTGTCTGATAAGCATTTCGACAGCAAAAAGGATGGCCCCTATAGTATCATCATTTTCAGCCATCTCTCTATAGGTATCCATTCCCCTTTTTCCACGTAGCTCTGGAAGAAATTCTTCGTAGAACGTTCCTTCGAATCTCTTCTGTCCTATACGGCCTATTTCTTGTCGTGCCATTATCTATCACCTCCTCCAATAGCTTGTCTTTCCGATTATTCCAGGTGGCGCTACAGATGTATTCTTCGTCTCAATCTCTGCAAATGCAGAGCTGCTCGCGTCCACCATGTCCTTAAATTTACTTTCTGGGAAAGATTCTAACTGTGTAAGGTACATTTCATTCCATTCCCCCATTACCAGATCCACGTTTCCAGCCTGCCACTGTGCCGCGAATGGTTCTGCTCTGGACTCCTTGCTTCCTGTTTCAGGGATTGCTTTAACAACGAATCCGGCCAGGAACTTTATGTAGCTCTGTGCCTGATCTTTTCCCGCCTGCCCCGGGTCCTGCGGTAGCCTTTCTACTACCCTCTTATAAGTTTTCTTGTCCATAATACAAGTATTCTTTATATGCTTCCGGACATCCCCAGCTTCTAGCCGTACATTTGTAACATTCGCTACCACGTATCTGCCATTCTTCCTTTTTCCAATTAAGACTCCTGCTGTATATGCCGGATCGCCGTCTTCGTCTTCGCTGGTAGCTGCCAGGTCCCACCCTCTGGCCCAGAGAGTCACATCATCTGGGACGCTTTCTAAGAACGCTCCAACCTGGCTTCTCTTAAAGAACAGCCCAGCTGCAGGTTTTATCTTCCAGTTCCCATATAGAAGACGTTCTCTCTCAACTAGCGGCAATGCTTTCAAGTTTGCAAGATAGCCAGGATCTCTTTCCATCAGGATTTGATTGTCTTGCAGTGTGCTGGCTATAAACGTAACGCTCTTTATATCCCCACTGTCTACGCCTTTATTTACGAGTTCTTCTCTGCTGTCTCCCCATATTATTTCATCGTTTATTCGGACCATATACCGTATTCCTCCGCTCCTCTCAGGGATAGGATATCCAGTGTCTGGATCGATCCACCACGATATAAAATCTGCAACCCAGCTATCAGCATCCGGATTGCACGTAGCGCGGATATACGGTTTCACGTCCGCGTCGGTTCTGTTTCTGGAGAGCATATAGAAAAACTGGTACCTGGAAAAGTGAGTAAGTTCGTCAAAACCCACCATCGCTATCTGTGATCCTTGCCAGCTTTCACAGTCATCGTCACTGCTCAGATGCGCAAAGTTTACTCTGGCGCCGCTTGAAAACTCCCAATGCAGTTTCGGGGTCTTCCGTGGTGTTGCTCCTCGAATATACCGATAAAGGCTCCTGCTTGAATCCCACAGTCCGCCCTGCGCTGTGACCTGCGTATAATTCCTTCGAAATATAACAGCGCCGAAGTTGGGGTCTGACTTATGCCTCATCGCTTCCATAAGCAGCCCGTATGTCTTTCCTCCTCCAGCAGCACCTCCATATATACAAACATCAGCAGGAGTGG
>CALIZJ010000104.1 GCA_938028845.1 uncultured Blautia sp. | reverse complement strand
TGCTTAAACCTCCGTTTCATATAGCACCTCATACATCTTCTCGGATTCCAGAAAGGACTCCGTTTTGACATAGACAATGCCTGCCTCATCAAATAGCTGCTCCAGTCGCTCTTCCAGTGCCGGATTTTTCACATCCGTATAAAGTTCCACATCAAGCTGACGAACTTTGAAATACACCTTCCCATCCGCAGCAAAATTGTGGCTGCCCGGATACAAATACACTAAAAAAGGAGGGTCCGGTGCTTCACCCTCCTCAAAGTGATCGTATGCATAGGGCAGTCCTGCCTTCCGGAGCAGTTCCACAACCTGTTCATAATCCATGATCACATTTTCCTTTCCAGTTCCCTCACCAGGGTTTCCTGGGCATATTCTTCTGCCGGAGCAATGTGTACGATAGCTCTGGTCCTGCCTCCGCCACGTTTGGCATGGCCCTTCTCCAACAGATGAGTCAAAGACGGCTTATTTCTGTTGTAAACGGTCAATACCAGCTTGCCGCTCTTTTCCTCCGTCTTTTTTACTGCCCATCCTTTCCGGTATTCTCCGGTATCGGAAGGAGAACCGGACTTTGCTACATCCCTTGCCCCATCGGCCACCTCTGTTACGGTCTCTTTCACCGTCTCTTCAGTTACCTTTTTATAATCTTCCAACGCCCTCATGACTTCTGCTGCCAAGGCGTTAATCTTCGTCCGTTTCCCCATGGGCTATGCCGAGGCTGTTGACACAGTAATCGCAGCAGTCGAAGTATCAGAAAAAGTAACTGTGCCCCCGGTGACCTTTCCTGTTCCATCCACAGTCAGCGCCAGGGCAGTCACCGATTTTCCTGCTGCCCCTGGGTCACCTTTTTCTCCCTGTGGTCCCGCATCTCCAGGATCGCCTTTCTCGCCTTTTTCTCCCGGCGGTCCCTGGGGACCTGTTTCTCCGGGATCGCCTTTCTCACCCTTCTCTCCCTGCGGCCCTGGAGTCCCGCCTCCAGATACTGTATATTTCTCTGCAATCAGCCGGATCAGTTCGCTAACCTCCTCTTCCGGATAATCTTCTGCACTCCCTTCTCCCGCAATCTTTACTAACAGCGCCTTTAACGCTTCTGCCTTTGTCATGTCTCTCCCTCACTTTTCACGGTAATCTTCAGCACCTCATTCCGGTACTGGACATTGTCAATTGCCTGAATGTTATAGATTTGCTCCCGGAACTGAATACGGAAATTAACAGTATCGATCTGCCGGGTCCTTCTGTCGCAGCGGATCAAAAAGTATAAACTGTCCTGTGCCTGCACCTGGGCAGCCGCCCAATACTCGCTTCCAGAAAGATGGTTTGCATACGCCCACCGTTTTTCATAGTCCTCCCAGGAACTGGTGTGGTTTCCAATACTGTCGGTATGCACTACCCGCTTCTGGATCAGAATGCGCTCCCGCATGGTACCAATCTGCATCAGAACACCTCCCTGCGCTGCCCGGAAAGCAGATAGCTCAACGTCTGTACCAGTTCTTTATGGTCAGCTTCTTCCCTGTGTTCGTACAGATATCCCAAAGCATACAGTACGGCTATCTTTACAGTTCCATCTGCCTTCTCCGCTTTTTCCTGTCTCAAAATATCCAGGCACAACTGCTCCGAAGCAGGAAGCAACACATCCAAAACTGCATCATCCTCTTCGGTATCCAGTTTTAAATAGAGCCTCGCTTCCTCCCTCGTCACAAGCATTCCTTCCACCTACGCTTTCAGTTTCATGGTCTTTACAGCTTCCGGCAGGATCAGCTTGCCATCCACTCTCTGGGATGCCAGGAATCCGACCTGTCCATTTGCCGCATACAGTTCGTTCAGACGCTTAAAGGAACGTCCCTGTCTATCGGCAATCCAGTAATAAGAGAAATCGCCAAAAGCCATCACCTTATTTCCTGCCGTGAGATCCGGCACAAAGCTGGACGTAAAATATGGACGGTTCAGGATCATATCCGGCTCTCCGGCCTGTACAGAAGGCTGCCAGATATAATTTCCGTTCCCGTCCTTTACTTTCCGCAGTGCTTTTACCGTAGTGTCATTTAACAGCCATACCGCATTTTTCCGGTACGGAATCCGCAGGGAATGGTAAAGATCCATCACATCATCAAAGCTGATATTGGCACCTGCCGTAGTGACGCTGTTCTCAGCCGACTGGAAAACACCCGTAGGCTTCTTAGTTCCATCTCCCACCAGGAATGCTTCTTCCTCTTTCGTACCGATGCGCCGGGTAAACTCTGTAGCAATATATCCCTCCAGATCAAACACGCTGTCATTTAACAGTTCGTCCGATACTTTGATAGCAGTTCCCAGCTTGTAGGCTCCAAGCGTCACCAGGCTGAATTTGTCATCGCTATCCTGGTACAGACCATTCTCATCCATCCATGCCGCTTCCCCATGTCCAGACACCACCGGAATGTTGCGGTCGCCACTGGAAGTGGTAATCACAGTCGCTAACTGACGAAAGAAGTTCTGCTCCTGCAGTGCATCAATCAGACGCTGCTCATACTCATCCGGCACTAGATAACCGCCCTCGGTATCCACGCCAATGGAGAGTGTGTTCTTCACATCGTAATAATTGTGCTTTCGGATACTGTCCCAGAAAGCCTGACGATACGCATCAGAAGCACGTCCGGTTTTCTTATCCTCCTGCATTCC
>CALIZJ010000103.1 GCA_938028845.1 uncultured Blautia sp. | reverse complement strand
TCAGACGTGTGCTCTTCCGATCTCAAAGAATGTCCCGGCGCGCTTACCGTTAATACCAGGTCAGGAATCAGGTAATCTCTTGCCGCTTCCCTGATATTCCTCATAATTCGAGGTAATTTTTTTATCTCATCTTCCCCAAGGAGATATACCAGTAAGGAGTCTTTCATTTTTTTCCATCCCGCTCCCAGACATTCCTCCAAAAACAATCTGCGGAAATTCTCTTTGCAGGAGGCAAATAAAAGACGGTATTTTTTGTCCGGGCTGAAATTTTCCAAAAGGGCCTCGTCTAATTTATTATGTAAAAGCAGGCTGCGAATGGCCTCCTGCTCCTTTTCACGGCGCAGTTCTTCTTCCTTTTCCCATTCTTCCCTTACCGACACAGACACTCTGTCCAAAGCTTCAAAAATCTTTTCCTTTGAAAAGGGTTTCAGCAAATACCCACAGGCTCCATAATTTAAAGTCTGCTGTGCATATTCGAAATTTCTGTGAGCGCTTAGGACGATCACCTTTACCCGCAGGTCCCTTCTTCTGACTTCCTGTAAAAATTCAATGCCGTCCATTCCAGGCATACAGATATCCACAAGGGCGATATCCGCCCTTGTCTTTTCCAATACCTCCAGGGCTTCTTTTCCGTTTCTGGCCGTTCCCACTACCGTATACTGCCTGCCCTCCTGGGTAAGCAGCTTTTCCACGGCCATAATGGTAAGCATTTCATCGTCTACCAGAAGGACCTTGTATTTTTCGTCCATATTTTTCTCCCCCTCATTCATATACCGCAGGCATCTTTATGGTAATCTTTGTACCCTCGCCTTCCTTACTTTCAATGGTGATCCCATATCCGGAACCAAATTTCAGACGGATCCTTTCCTGGATATTGCTAAGTCCGATGCTCTTTTTCTCACTGTTACGGTCGCTGCTGTTCATATGGGAATATAGCTTTTGTGTTTCTTCTTCGGACATTCCCACACCGTTGTCTTTTACCGTCACTGTCAATATTCCATCGCTGCATCCGGCGGATATTTCAAGGATTCCTCCTCCCTGTTTTGGTGCAAGCCCATGGATCACTGCGTTTTCCACCGCAGGCTGGATCATCAGTTTACTGATCATACATTCCCTGCACTCCGGATCAACAGTAAGAGATACGGAAAACTGCTCATAATACCGCATCTTCTGGAGCTTAAGGTAACTTTCTATATGCGCCATTTCTCTTTCTAAAGTCACCTTCTCATTTTCTTCATATACCAGATATTCCAGCATTTCCGCCAGGGCATTGACTGCTTCCTGGGCTTCTTCATTGCGGTCCAGCATACACAGGGAATTAATCGTCTGCAAAGAATTGTAAAGAAAATGCGGACTGATCTTTGACTGAAGTGCCTCATACTGGGCTTCCTTCTGTCTCATTTTTTCACAGTACACCTGGTCGATCAGATCCTGGATTCTTCCCTGCATCTTATTATAGCGCTTATAAAGGATATCTATTTCCGCAAGCATGGTCTTTCCCTCAAGGCTTACACCCAGATGATCCCCGCTTACCCGGTCCATTTCTTTTGTAAGAAGCATAAGAGGCTTCGACACGCGGAACGCCACCATCCATCCAGCGCAGACGGCAAGAAAGATCGCTCCTATAGTTATGGCAAAGACAAGGGCGCTTACCGCTTGAAAACGTCCTTCCAAATCGTCCATATTTGCCAAGACTACAATATGCCAGTCGTTTACTGAGAGCTCATTGTCATCAAAGAGAAACTGCACGTTTCCATTTTCATCATACATCATGCCTTCTTCTGACTTTGCGATTCCATGATCCTCTAAATACTTTTCTTTTTTCTCCCCTACATACTCCAGGTCGGAGCTGTAGTAAATCGCCCCTTTTTCATCAATGATAAAGCTGGTAAATCCATTTTTTTCTTCCAGCTCCGCAAACACGGTATCCAGTTGGGAAAGACTCAGGCTGGCAACCACAACTCCTTTATTTTTCGATCCTAATGAGCTGAAGTCCCGAATTCCCTGGGACACCGGTATCTCAAGAGAATCGTTTCCCGGGCTTCCATAGATCCGGGGCATAACGGAGTAGTAATGGATAGGCGCAGTTTCCTCCTCCCTGTACGTGGCCTCCAGCTCCTCTATGATAGTCTCATCCATCTTCGGCACGCCGGTTATGGTGTCTGAAAAAATATAGCCGTTATCAGACATGATAAACGCCCATCGTATAGTCTTCTGTGTGGACAGCAAAGTGGTAAGCTGGCTCTGTACATTTCTCCGCAGCAGATATCTCTCATAATCATCCAGGTCTTTTTCATTTGCCACGGCCTCGTAAACATCCTCATCACTTACGAACCTTTCCAACGCCTCATTAACCCCTTCAAAATAGGTATTGATATTTACAGTCGCCTGTGTGGTAAGCTGCGCATTGTACTCCCGCGCAGTTTCTATAAAATATGAGGTCGTCACATGATTTACATAAAGCCCCATGCCCCCCACAATCACGACCATCAATACAGAATATACCCATACCAGGATCCAGCGTATGGAAATCGTCTTTTTTCTCTTTGCCATGCCCTTCTTCCCTTCCCACAGTACAGCAAAAAGCGTCCGTTATATTCAGACGCTTTTCACTTCTTCCACATTTTTTTCTATAATTTTAGCATCCATTTCTTTCTCTGTCAATGAATCAGCCTTTTACAGCTCCCTGTGTAATACTTTCCACAAACTGCTTCTGGAAGCATATAAAAAGGATAACAACAGGAATCATAGCAATCACCGATGCCGCGAGAAGCTCTGAAATCTGTATTTCATTTGTAGGACT
>CALIZJ010000102.1 GCA_938028845.1 uncultured Blautia sp. | reverse complement strand
GGTACAGAAATCCAGGAATTCTTCCCGGGCTTTCGGTGTCCAGCTTTGGAAAACTGTGTTCCGCTTCTGATCCTTTTGGATGGTGGCCAGAACTTCGTTTCTGGTGGGAATAAGGGGGAAATATTGTTTTAAAGGCGCATTTTTCATAGACATAAACCTCCTCAGTAATATTTTTCGTTTTCGCGACGGGAAATTTTGCCCTGGAATCAAGGCGTGAAAGAAATCATCTGGCTATCGGCACAGATAAAAAAATTAGAATTGGCAAGACTGCCTGTAAGATATAATGGGTTTAGAATATCATGTTCTAAAGAGAAATGCAAGGAGATTTTTATTTCCGATAAACATGCAGTTGCCGGAAGAGATCTTCTGCCTGTATGTGAAAAAATTATGTAATGAGTCCTTTAGGCGAGTAGTTTGATGAAAAATTAGATACAGATATAAAATCTATTGTTTTTAGGAAACGTCTTTTTTATAATTAGGCTATGGATTTATACCTAAGCTATACCATTATTTATTGTAACCGGAAACAAAACCAACAAAGAAAAGAGTGCATAAAATGAAACCATATATGCAAAAACTGGAATTCCTATGGGGATTACCGCTATTTTATAAAGAGACAGGAGAACAAAAACTGAAAAGCTTCGGCTCCTTCTTAACAGAAGCGAACCCATTGTTCCTTTCTCCGAAGCTTGCAGCTCTTTTAGATGAAAAAAGCGAAAAACAGGACCTGCCGGTTATTTACCGGGACGAAAACAGGGTATATTTTCTTTGTATAAAAGAAGGACAAATCCGATACTATACAGGACCGGTCTGCGTGGAGGCTTTGGAACGCCCCCGCCTTTTGAACTACTATAGGGAGTATGGGGTTCCCTTGGATGCAGAGCAGCACCCGGTAAGGATGAATCTGGAAAAAATCATGAATTTTGCAGGGCTGTTGTACGAACTGCTCACTGGAAAAAGTGTGGACGGAGAGAAACTTCTGGAGGAAAACGGACTCCTTAACAAGTCGCTGCGCCTTATGGAAAAGGAAGAAACCATGCTGGAGCTGCAGATCAATGAAGAAGAGATTTACCATCACACCTATCAGGAAGAAAAGTTTGTAATGGACTGTATCCGGGAAGGAAATGTAGAAGAGATCGAGAAACGCCTGGAGGTGCTTTTGGGAACAGCCGGGATTCTTTCCAATAAAGAGCAGAACCATCAAAGAAATCTTGCCATAGTAGCGGTGTCAATCTACACAAGGGCGGCTATTGACGGAGGGGTTTCCCCATCCAGGGCATACCGGCTCAGCGACCTTTTTATCAACCGGATCGATAAATGCACATCTGTAGAGGGGTTGATCGAGTATAACAGGAGCGCTGCGCTGGAATTTACCCGCATGGTATCGGAAAACCGCTCCAAAAAAGTGGCCTCCAGTTATACAGAACAGTGTAAAGATTATATTTTTCATCACTATCATCAAAAGATCCGTCTGGAAAATGTTGCCTATGCTATGGGAATCAGCCAGGGACATTTATCCAGGGTGTTTCAAAAAGATACGGGAATGAGCATCCAGGAATATATCCAGCGATTCCGGGTGGAGCGTGCAGCAAATCTTTTAAAATATTCTGAGGCGGGACTTACTGAGATCAGCGATTACGTGGGTTTTTATTCCCAAAGCCATTTTGGAACTGTGTTTAAAAAATATATGGGTCTTTCACCAAAGCAGTACAGGGACAGATATAAAGAAAAAGAATTTTGTTCAGAGCCTGGAATGGAGTGGAAAGATGCTGCGGATGAAAAAAGGATCTTACCCTTGCCGTAGCCTGCGCAGCGCTGTAAAGAAAACCCTTTGCAGGGGATATTCTTGGAAAAAAAAATGTTTGTATTTTGATAACGATATCATGATTTTAATATAGAAAAAAAGCATTTGCCGTTATAGTAAAACCATCAAAAGAAAGCTCTCACCGGCCGGAGAGAGGGAAACAAAACCATACGCCTGAAAGGCGAAAATCTTTTAATGCAAGTGAGGAAAGGATTATGAACAATTCAACGGCAAAAACCTACAGCAAAGCTTTTCTCTGGAGACAGAGGATTGGCTTTGGAATTTCAGATTACGCATGTAATCTGGCATATTTAATGGTAAATACGTATCTGCTTATTTTCTACACAGATGTGGCTGGAATTGCCCCGGCAGCGGCTTCCTTTATGTTCCTGATCACCAAATTCATCGACGCGGGAACAGACTATCTGGTGGGTTCCCTGGTAGACCGCACGAAAAGCAAGATGGGACGTAACCGTCCGTGGATGCTTGCAGGTGCGCCTGTATTAGCTATCGGCATGGTACTGGTATTTACTTCACCGGACTGGTCCGCAGGCGGAAAGCTTGCATGGGCATACATAACCTATATTATCTTCTCCTTTGGTTATACCCTTGTAAACATTCCTATGGGATCTATTCTTCCAGCTTTAAGCGCAGACCCGGTAGAACGTACAAAGATCGTAACTTCCAGAACTATTTTTTCCAACCTGGGTTCTCTGACCTCTGCATCTATGGCTTTGTGGCTGATCGCGAGACTGGGACATGGAGACCAGGCTCTTGGATACCGCAACACAAACATTGTTTTCGGCATTATCGTATTTGTGATCATGGTCATCTGTGTGGCAAGCATACGGGAAATTAATCCGGCACCGGATGTAAAAAAGACAAGTATCTTAAAAGACCTTACTTACCTGGTAAACAATAAGCCATATATGCTCATGCTGGCGTATACCTTCTTCCTTTTCGTGGCATATCTTGGCATGTTTGCAGCAAGTGCATATTACTTTAAATATGTTGTGGGAAATGAGATGGCAAACTCAGCAGCGATCACCATCGCCACAGTTACTCCGATCATTTCTATGCTTTTGGCAGCGCAGCTTAACAAATGGATCACCAAACGAAACTTAAGTATCATGGGAGCTGTTATTCAGATTGTCGGCTTTTTGATCATCTGGATCGGCGGAACAAGCGCTATGGTTGCCTATGTAGGTATGGGCGTTATGGGCTTTGGTATGGGATTCCGCCAGAACATGTTCTTCTCCATGCTGGCAGATACCGTAGATTACGGAGAGTGGAAAAATGGAAAGAGCCTTGCTGGAACACAGACCGCTATCAGCGGTTTTGTAAACAAAGTGGCAAGTGCGGCTGCCACAGGTGTTGTAGGACTTCTCCTTTCCTGGGGTGGTTATGACGGAGCAGCGGCAGTACAGACAGCTTCTGCAAATACAGCGATCACCATCGCCTTTATTGCGGTTCCTATTATATGCAATATTTGTTCTATCGTGGTAATGTTGTTCTATGATTTGGACAAAAATTATGATAAAATTAAAAAAGAGATTGACGAGAGACGTGCCAGCGTGAATGCATAAAAGGGAGGCAAAAGACGCCATGTGGAATTATAAGTTTACTGTACCGGAGAATAAACAGGTGCGTGTTATCGTGCACACAGACTGTAAAAATGAAGCGGACGACCAGTTCGCTGTAGCCCATCATCTGATGACACCCAGGTTTCAGGTAAAGGGTCTTATCGCCGGACATTTCTGGAAAAATCCCCAGACTTATGGGGAAGAAGGAACTGCAAAGGCAAGCTATGATGAGATTTTAAAAGTCATGGACCTTATGGGCGTAAAAGAGCAGTATCCGGTATATATGGGCGCTGCCCGGGGCCTTGAAAATGAGGAAACTCCCATTGACTGTGAAGGCGTCCGGTTCCTTATCGATGAGGCGATGCGGGAAGACGAAAGACCGCTGTATATTGCCTGCCAGGGTTCTTTGACAGATGTGGCTTCTGCCCTTCTTATAAAGCCTGAGATTGCCGAAAGGATGACCGTTATCTGGATCGGCGGGGGAGATTACCCTGCAGGGGGATTCGAATTTAACCTTATGATGGATGTACATGCAGCAAATGTGGTCTTTTCTTCCAAAGTTCCTGTTTGGCAGGTGCCGAAAAGCCTATATAAGGTAATGGCTGTCTCCCTGGCGGAACTGCAGCTTAAAGTAAGACCCTGCGGGGCTATTGGAAAATACCTTTTTGAGCAGATGACAGACTTTAATCATTATGCGGCAAAATATGAAATGGCATGGCCTCATGGGGAAATCTGGGGGCTGGGAGACCAGGGTACCATAGCGGTTCTTATGGAAGAACTGGAAAAAGTAAGCTATGACCTTATCCCGGCACCGAGGATTGGGGAGGATATGACCTACATTCACGGACAGAAAAACAGAGAAATACGGGTATATAAATATCTGGACGCAAGGCTGACCCTGGAAGATTTCTTTGCGAAGCTTGCGATAAATTATGGAAAGGCAGAATAGACCTGCCGCTGGAGGCGACTATGAAAAACTATCTTGTATTTGACGCTGGAGGAACCTTTACAAAATATGCCCTGATGGATGAGAATGCGGTCATCCTGGAAAAGGATAAGGTTCCTACGCCCTCCTATCTTGACAGTACAAAGGAAGATTACTATCAGGTTCTGGACGAGATTGTAAATAAAAATAAAAGTACCATTTCCGGCATTGCGGTGAGCATGCCGGGAATGTTGGACAGCCAGAAAGGATACTGCATGACGGCAGGTTATCTCTCCTATCTGTGCGGGACTCCTGTGGCGGACGAGCTGTCTTTGCGGTACGGACTGCCAGTAACAGTGGAAAACGACGGAAAATGTGCCGCTCTTGCAGAATATTGGAAGGGCAGCCTTAAAGATTGTACCAATGGAGCCGTGGTAGTTCTTGGCTCCGGTGTGGCAGGCGGCATTATTTTAAACGGACAGTTATATCGCGGAAAGCGCTTTACCGCAGGAGAATACAGTTTTATTTGTACGCAGCAAGAAAAATTCCATACCCCGGAAGGCTTTTGGGGAATGCAGGGCGGAGCAAACGGACTGTACCATTTTGTGGCAAAGCATACAGGAAAAGATTGGACAGAGTACGACGGCCTGAAGGTGTTTGCACTGGCAAATGAAGGAGATCCGAAGGTGTTAAAAGGGCTTAAGGAATATACCGATTCCCTTGCCCTTCAGATTTATAACCTGAATATCCTTTTGGATCTGGATATCATTGCTGTAGGCGGAGGAATCAGCCAGCAGCCTCTTCTTCTTAAATATTTAAAGACCAGTGTGGACGAAATAGCAGGAAGCAATCCCCTTTTGGAGATTAGTCCGTATATTCCGAAACCGAATATTACAAACTGTACTTACTATAACGATTCAAATCTGATCGGAGCCTTATACCATTATATGAAATTGAAGGGAGAGCAGGATTAAGATGACATTTCCGAAAAATTTTCTCTGGGGCGGCGCGGTAGCCGCCAATCAGTGCGAAGGTGCTTATAACGAAGACGGAAAAGGGCTTTGTACCCAGGATGTGACCCCTCACGGGATCATGGGACCAAGGACGGAGGAACCCACGCCGGATAATATGAAGCTGGTCGGCATTGATTTTTATCACAGATACAAAGAGGACGTAAAACTTTTTGCAGAGATGGGCTTTAAAGTATTTCGTACTTCGATCGCATGGAGCCGGATCTTTCCCAAGGGAGATGAGGAGACACCAAATGAAAAAGGGCTTCAGTTTTATGACGATCTCTTTGACGAGTGCCTGAAATACGGCATTGAGCCTTTGGTCACAATTTCTCATTATGAGACTCCTCTTCATCTGGCAAAGACCTACGACGGCTGGGTAAACCGGAAAATGATCGGATTTTATGAAAGGTATGTCCGGACTATTTTCGCCCGTTATGGAAAAAAGGTGAAATACTGGCTGACCTTTAATGAGATTAATTCTGTACTCCACCAGCCCTTTTTAAGCGGCGGCATTTATACAGACAAGGAAAAACTTTCCAAACAGGATCTGTACCAGGCTGTCCACCATGAACTCGTTGCAAGCGCCCTTGCCACAAAGATCGCTCATGAAATGATGCCGGATGCAAAGGTGGGCTGTATGATCTTAAGTATGCCTACCTATCCTTTGACACCGTCTCCTGACGATGTGATCAAGGTAATGGAAAGTATGCATATGAATGATTTCTTTGCAGACGTTCATGTGCGGGGAAGATATCCAGGATATATGAAACGGTTTTTCAGGGAAAACGGCATCGAGATACAGTTTGCACCGGGAGATGAAGAAATCCTGAAAAATACGGTGGATTTTGTTTCTTTCAGTTACTATATGAGCACCTGCGATACCGCAGACCCGGCAAAGCAGAAAAAAGGCAAAGGAAATCTTTTAGGAGGAGTGCCAAATCCTTATCTGGAAGCTTCAGAGTGGGGCTGGCAGATCGATCCTAAGGGGCTGCGCTATGTTTTGAATTATTATTATGACCGTTACCAGATTCCTCTTTTCATTGTGGAAAATGGACTGGGCGCTGTGGATAAGCTTGTAGAAGGAGAAAACGGGGAGCTGACTGTAGAGGACGACTACCGGATTTCTTACCTGAAAAAACATCTTCTTCAGGTAGAAGAGGCCATAAAAGACGGTGTGGAAGTAATGGGCTATACGTCCTGGGGCTGCATTGACCTGGTAAGCGCTTCCACAGCGGAACTGAAGAAACGCTACGGCTTCATTTATGTAGACAGAAACGATGACGGCAGCGGAACATTAAACCGATATAAAAAGAAATCTTTTTACTGGTATAAAGATGTGATCGCAACAAATGGAGAAGCACTGCATAAGGAGGGATAAAAAATATGGGAGACACATTGATCAGTATTATTCCGGATATGAAAAGAAGAACAGTAGATGCTTTTGTGAAAAAAGCAGAGGAGTTTGACCATCCCCTTTTAGAGCGGGAAGTGAAACCCTGTGCCCTGGTATCTGTTTCTAGAGACGAAAGTGGAAACGGGGTAGTCAGTGCCCGGGAAGATATCGGGGAAATGGAGAAAAAGCTTTTAAGAAAAGGAGACAGCATCTGCATGGATTTCGGCGATCATCATGTAGGGTATGTTGCCTTGAAGCTGGAATCCGCAGGAAGTCCACAGGATGCACCTGCCTATTTAAGACTGAAGTTTGCAGAGATCCCCAATGAGATTTTAGATGATTCTTCTACTTACGAAGGATGGATCAGCAAAGGCTGGATCCAGGAGGAATATATCCATATCGATGTGCTTCCCTGTGAGCTTAAGCTCCCGAGAAGATATGCGTTCCGCTATCTGGAAGTGCTTGCTATCGATACTTCTGCGAAATTCCAGGTAGTGGTAAAGGATGCTTCTCTTACAGCAGTGTCCCTGGTGTCTATGGACAGTGTGAAGCCTCTTACGGATCTTCCGGAGGATCTGCAGAAGATTGACAGGGCAAGCTTAAAGACTTTACAGGATTGTATGCAGCATGTATTTGAGGATGGCCCGAAACGTGACCGCCGTCTTTGGATCGGTGATCTTCGTCTGCAGGCAAAGGCAAATTATGCAACCTTTAAAAACCTGGATCTGGTAAAAAGATGCATGTATCTCTTTGCCGGCCTGATCCGGGATGACGGGAAGATCGGCGCCTGCCTGTTTACAGAGCCGGTGATGCAGGTGGATGATACTTTTCTGTGGGACTATTCCCTGTTCTTTGTATCCATTCTTTATGATTATTATCAGGAAACCAAGGATCTGGAGATCGTGAAGGAACTTTGGCCCACGGCATACTGCCAGATCACACTGGCGCTTAAGGATATGAAGGACGGTGTTCTGGATACGGAGAGCAATCCTATGGCCGCCTTCATTGACTGGAAGGATGGGCTGGACCGTCAGGCGGCAGCTCATGGCGTGTGGATCTACTGTCTGCGCCAGGGAGAAGTGCTTGCCGGACTTGCGGGAGATGAAAAGGCAAAAACCCATATTTCAGAGCTTTTAGAAGAAGCCCTAAAGAATGCGGTAGAGGTCTTCTGGGATGAAGAACAAGGCTTTTTTGTAAGCGGAAAGAGCCGCCAGGTTTCCTGGTCCAGCCAGGCATGGATGGTTTTGGCGGATGTGTTTGATCAGGAAAAGAGCCGCAAATTGATGCTGCATCTTCTGGAGGAAAATCCAGATATGGGTATGAGCACACCCTATGCGTACCATCATATTATAGAAGCACTTCTTCATGTGGGAGAAAAGGAAAAAGCGCTGGAACTGATGCGCACCTATTGGGGCGGTATGATCAAGCTTGGTGCAGACACCTTCTGGGAAGCATTTGATCCAAAGGATCCCAATGCATCTCCTTACGGCAATACCCAGGTGAACAGTTTCTGTCACGCATGGAGCTGTACGCCGGCGTGGCTTTTAAGAGAATATTTTTAATATAACATAAACAACTGGCGCCGGGAGGGCGTTCAGGTGCGGTACAGAGGATTCCTGCGCCGTGACCTGACAACCTCCCGGCGTTAGTTATTTATGGAAAAAGGGTGGATCGGAAGTTTTCGCATAACTTGAATAAGAGACTAATTTAAAGGTCAAAGGGATCATTGCCCGGGAGTATAAATCATGACCCTGGGTTACAAGCAAGTGTAAAAATGTTTTTCTATTTAAAGCCAGCAGCGAAGGGGGGCTTTAGAAGCCCCGCGGCAGGATATTTTATATTTTAATAGGGAATCTTTAAACTTTCCCGCGCTTTTTTTTTATTCTGTGCTATAATAAAACCAGCGAAATCTGAAACACTGTCATGTCTTATCCGCAGTGAAATTAATTGATAACCAGGAGGAAGAAGTATGAAAAAGATCAAAATTCTAATGCTGACTCTATTAACCTGTCTTGTCCTTTCGGCTCCCGTATATGCGGCAGAGCTTCCGCCCCAGGCAACACCCATACCCACAGAGGCACCCGCTCCCACACCTACACCTGCGCCGATTTTAAAAGACGGCTGGAACAAATTGGAAAACGGAAAAAAACAATACATAAGAAAAGGTGTTCCTGTTACAGGTATCCAGAAAATAAGCGGAAAGGTCTACTGTTTTGACCAGGATGGATTTTTGGTCACTAACAATTGGTATATAAACGGAAGTAAAAAATACCGCACCGACAAAAACGGAGTAATGCTGAAAAGCCGTCTCATCACAGTAAACAAAAAGGTTTATTATCTGTCCTCCAACGGTACGGTCTTTAAAGGATGGAAAAAATTCAGCAACGGCCGTTCCTATTTTGATGCAAACGGCGTGCGTGTCACGGGACTTAAAAAAATAGGAAAATACACGTATTATTTTAATGGCAAAGGAATCATGCAGACTGGCACTGTCAAAGTGAAAAATAATACCTATTACCTGAAAGACAACGGGCAGATGGAGGCAAGGAAAACAGGCAGCAGGTATTATAATGCCTCCGGAAAGGCAATGAGCAAGGTGCAGGCAAATGATTTTGAGACGCTTCAAAGGGCAAAATCTATTGTAAAAAAGATTACTACTTCCAAGATGAGCAAAAAAGAAAAATTAAAAAAGTGTTTTGACTGGGTAATGGCAAAGCCATATGTCACCAGAAGGAGTTTTACCAACGAAAAAGGATGGCCGGCAGTTTATGCCAATGATCACTTTGTGATGGGAGGAGGAAATTGTTTTTCTGATGCGGCTGCTTTTGCCTATCTGGCTAAGGCACTGGGGTATACCAAAGTTTACGTATGTACAGACAGCGCCGGAAGAGATGCCCATGGCTGGGCAGAGATCAACGGGCTTGTCTACGATCCTTTATTCGCCCAGTCAAAAAGTTACAGCAGGAATTACGGCGTTAAATACGTCGTGTACATCCTCCAGCCAATTCTCAGGATAGCAATCTGAAAATGGACTGTAAAAAATCTGCCGCTGTGTGAATCCCCGGGAAAGTCCAGCTTTTTGAGGAAGATTATTGAATGGCTTCATAGAGTATGTTAAAATAAAAAGGAATTTAGGAAGATCGGAAGAGCACACGTCTGAACTCCAGTCACATT
>CALIZJ010000101.1 GCA_938028845.1 uncultured Blautia sp. | reverse complement strand
TCTTACCAAAAAGGAGCCATTTTTTACCAAAGCCACAAAGTTTTTTACACTACCCGCCTGGGAACGCCCCGGCTTTGTAATAAATTTACATAGCAGGACGGTATCCAGGCGGGCTTCTCCTATCGCATCAATCTGACTTTATATGCATTTTCAAAGTGACAGTATATAGATTTCCGTTCGGCATTCGATAATATCTGTGACCGTTTTGTGTAAACCATCCGGTAGCTTTTGTGGCTCTGCTTTCGGTTTCGATACTTCCCTGAAATCCCTGGGAGATACCGCTGGAAGCACTGTTGCTGTTATACATTCCCCATGTTTCTTCTTTCGCTAAGAAATCATAATCAGAGTAATAAATCACATCCTGTCCGGCAGCCATCACAGTTGCAGAATTGACCAGGAACATTCCTGCAAATGTAAAAAAATGTAACATAATTCATTTGCTATTGTCAATTTTGTTTCGGAATTAAAAACAGGTCTCAGCGTAGATTTTTCTGGATATTTTATACTATACCTGTTAAACTGTCCAATAGATAAGAAGGATGATGGCATATACTAGGATAGACTTTTTAAAGCTTCGGACAAATATCCAGAATGTATATGTAAAAGAAAAGTTATTTAATGAAGGGGTAGGGGAGGATTTATGACAATTTATTTGTTTGGTGTATCGAATGTAGGAAAAACTACTACAGGAGAATTACTTGCAGAAAAATTAGGATATGTGTTTTATGATTTGGATGACGAAGTAAAGCGGTACTATGATATGACGCTTGAGGAGTTTGTAAATACGGGGCGTCTTGAGGAGCGAGACAAAAAGCGAAGTGCAGTATTGAGAAAGATTGCGGAAGATACAAGGGAAAAAGTTGTTGCAGTTGCTCCAATTACTTATATAAACTATATGAATGGATTGATCAGGCAAAAGGATGTATTGGCGATTGAGCTTCGCGATACGCCTGAAAATATTTTTGACAGACTTGTTTTCAGTGATGAAAATGATGTCATATATCGTGATGACGAGTATAAATATGCGCATATGAGCTATTACATGAATGATATAAAAGAGGATATTCAGCATTATGGGAGAGTGTGGTCTGAGCTGGTCAAAAATAAATTTGATATGCAAGGAGAAGCACCTTCAGCTGTTGTAGATCGTTTAATTGATGAATTTGAACTGGACAGAGACTTTTCAGAGGAAGGAGCCGCATGGAACGGGAGAAAATAAAAGAAAAAATACAAAACATGAGTGAGGATAAACTGCGCACCCTGTGTTTGAAAATAATTGATTTTATAGATGAAAAACAGCTGGAACAGATTGATGCTATATTATATGAGGAAAACAGTGAAGATAGAGCTGCTGTAATACTCAAAAATACAGAAAAGCGTATGTCCCAGCAGTTTGTAGACGAAAAAATGGAACAGATCCAAAATATATTCCGGGACATAGAAGAGGAAGAACTTTATCTGGAGGCGAACGGTTATGAAGATTATTCCATGGGATATTGGGACAGTGAATGGATTTGGGAATATGAAGATTCAATGGGAATCGGCTCTAAGCTTACGTTTGCAGCAGATTTTGCCGAAGACTGTATAAAAGATAAGCGTTATAAAGAGGCACTTGCTGTTTTGGAACAGATTTTAGAGATAAATGTCACTGCAATGACGGAGATGGATCCAATTACATTAGACTTGATAGATTTAAATGAAGAGGGAATCATCAATTTTAATCTTACAAGGTTTGCTTTAAATATTTTGTATGCAAAGTATCAGATAAGTGCTCCGGAAAAGCGGGCTGCTGATTTGTATACATATTTTACATATTCTGTTTTCAGAGATATTCATATGGAGGATATCCTGGAAAGAGGAAGGGAAGAATTAAAGGGTCTGGACAGATTCTGGAAGGATTGGGTTTCTCTCCTTGAGACAAAACAAGGCAATACGGAATCAAGATTATTGAGGGAAGCTGCCTTTTGCTATGGAGGTGAAGATGGATTGGCACAGGTTGCCCGGAGAAATTTTAAAACTCATCCATCTATCAGCCTGGCGGTTATGGAAGAGTATCAAAAAAGTCATTCCTATGAAGAAATGCTGGATTTTGCCCCAAAAGCTCTGGAAGAAATTGACAGAAATTTAAAAATACGCGGGCAGATCGCGGAGAAAGCAGCCTTAGCAGCCTCTTATGAAGAAAGGCGGGATGATGTACGAAGATTTTGCTATGAAGCGTTTTGTTCCAATAAAGATGTAAGAAGTTACCTGCGGCTTTTTGGAGAAAGAGAAATGGCAGATACATATGGGAACAAGGCGGATGAGGATATTAAATCTGCGAAAATAAAATCAGCAAATCAGTATGAAAATAACAGTCTGCAATTTTATGCGGGGGAATTTAAAAGAATTAAAGAGAAATGTAAAAATCCACCTAATTCCCTTGGATGGACGGGAAAATTTATCCGCACAGGAATAAATTTATTTCTTGTTTATCTGTACGAAGGGATAAAACCGGGAAAGGCTGTTAATGCCATTGCCGGCCAGATAGGATTTAGTGATATGGCAAATAAAGACGATTATTTAACCTTTGAAACAGAAATTTATCAGGAATGTACACTGCATAAAGTAAGCATATTTTGGAATTATTTTCAGAGATGGAAACAACACACTTATATGGAACAAAAAGAGAAAGAAAAATATCTTTCCTGGATTGAGAAAATTATTTATCATCGTGCGGATGCGATCGTAGGAGGCAAATTCAGGGATCATTATGGGGAAACCGCCTTACTGCTTGCTGCATTGGGAGAGGTGAAAGAGAGTTTGGGATACAAAGGAGCTAAAGCAGCAATACAGGCTGAATTTAAACGAAAATATCCCAGACATTCTGCATTTCAGGGCGCAATGCGTTCCTGGATGTAAGTGCTGATGAAAAAATATTAAAAAACAGTGGAGAAGAAAATTATGAAGATGAGCAGAATGAATGACGTTTGGATAGAAATGAATTCTTGGGTTTTAAAGGGGTATCATGCAATTGATAAAGGGGATTACTCTGCAATGACAGATGCATGGCTGAAAGCCTGGGAAATATTAAAGAATCTGGTGGAAAAAGCAGAATTTAAGCTTGGGATCATAGACGTAGAGGAGGCTATAGACTACGAATATGCCATAGAAGCCTGGCTTCAGGATATGGAGATGGAGCTTGCAAATGCGAAAGAGTATGAGAAGCGGCTCTTGTTCTGCCGGGAGGTCCTTGATGCATTTGACTGGAGAGAAAATGATGACGGCGGATTTAAAATGGCGATTGGAGAATCTTTATATAGTATTGGAAAAAAAGAAGAAGGGGAAAAATGGTTCCTTGATTGGCTGGCTGCTTTTCCGCATGATGTGGATGCTTTAAATGGCTATAGCATATGTCTGGCTCAAGATGGAAAGGTGCAGCAGGCATTTGATATGCTGGAAAGTGAAGTGGGTGAGAAAGACTGTGATTGGGACAATGAAATTCTTTTTGTCCGCCTGAGCGACTTGGCTGAGCGTCTGGGGAACAGGAAAAAAAGCAGATATTATAAAAGAAAACTGGATGAATTGAAAATGGAATCAGAGAATATAGACGATAGTTTTATGGATGAGATTTTCAGCGGTTATCCTATTTCTTTTCAGCAGCCCGTTGTCAAACCGGAAAAGATATATCCGAATGATCCCTGTCCATGCGGCAGCGGAAAAAAATATAAAAAGTGTTGTGGACGTAATGTATAAGTACTATATGAATATACAACCTACACCGAAGGCCCGGATCCCGAAGAAAGATCCGGGCCTTCGGTGTATTTAAATGTTGGAAAGCTGTCACTTTTTGCGCTTGTACATTTATATTACATAGTGTATAATAAATTTGTTTGCAACTTAGATGCGGATATAGGAAGATAGTACAGAGAATGATGAAAGGTTTGTATGATATTCATTGCCATGTCGTTCCTTTAGTGGATGACGGGGCTGTCAGCATGGCAGAAGCGGTAAGAATGCTGAAGCTGGAGTACCGGGAAGGAGTCAGGACGGTTATTGCCACACCTCATTACAGACTCGGCATGTTTGAACCCGACCCGGAAAAAGTGCGGCGTCATTTCACGCTTTTGAGACGGGCTGCCGGGAAGGCGGGCTGCGGGATAGAATTATTTTTGGGATGTGAATTCCATGCGAATATGGAAATGGTAAAGCTTCTGCGAAATGGCATGGGATTAACTATGGCCGGAAGCAGATATATCCTTACGGAATTTTCCCGGAACGATGATAAGAGATACATACAGGATCGTTTGTATTCTCTCCTTTCAAACGGTTATAAACCTATAATCGCCCATGCGGAACGATATCCTTGCTTTAGAAAGGATACTGCCTTTCTGAGAGATGTGGCAGAGATGGGCGCATACATACAATTAAACGCCGGGAGCATCACCGGCGAGAGCGGATTTGGCATAAAACGCTTTTGCCGAAAGGTGATCAGAGAAGGACTGCTGGATTTTGTAGGTACAGACGCACATGGCGTAAACCGCAGACCGCCGAGAATAAGAGAGGCATATTCCTATATAGCAGAGATGATGGGGGATAGATATGCAGATACGATTTTTATTAAAAATCCCCAGAGAATAATAAAGTGAGGTCACATAAAAATGGAAAATGAGTACACCCCAAATAAAGAAGAAATGGAAATAGATCTGAGGGAAATATTCGGTCTGCTTTTAAGAAAAATATGGCTTATTTTGCTTTCGGGCATTACGGTCGGCCTGCTTGCGATTGTGGTTACTATCTTTTTTATTACGCCTCAGTACGAATCCACTACGAGAATGTACGTATTAAGTCAGCAGGATAAAGGCACGTTAACGAATCAGGATATGCAGACAAGCTTGTCGCTCACCAGTGATTATGTGGAACTGATCAAAAGCCGTACCGTAACGGAAGGCGTGATCGCCCAGCTTAATCTTAATATGAGCAGCGAAGCGCTTCTTTCTAAAATGACGGTACAGTCTCAGTCGGATACGCGTATCATCTCCATAAGCGTCCGGGATGAGGATCCGTACAGAGCAGCCGAAATTGCCAATACAGTACGGGAAGTGGCAGCAGGGCATATACAGAATGTTATGGATATTGAGGCGGTTAACGTAGTAGATACAGCGAATATCCCGGACCAGAGAGTGAGTCCCAGTATTTCAAGAAACGCTATGATGGGAGGGCTTCTGGGAGCAGTAGCCGCCGCTGCTGTTGTTATTCTCATATATCTATTAAATGATACCATTAAAACTCCGGAGGATGTGGAGCGCTATCTTAACTTAAGCGTACTTGGCTCTATTCCGTTGATGGAAACAGAAAAGAAACAAAGACGGAAAGAAAAAGGGGATTACAGATAATGAAAAGTATTAAGGTTGTCAATGATAAATTGCCGTACAATGTGGATGAAGCTTATAAGTCTCTCAGGACAAATCTGTTTTTCTGCGGAGAGGATAAGAAGGTGATCACCATTACCAGCTGTACGCCTAATGAGGGAAAAAGCAATGTATCTTTTAATCTGGCAGTTTCTCTTTCTCAGGCAGGGAAGAGAGTCCTTTTGATCGATGCAGATTTAAGAAGATCGAAATTATTAGGAAAAATAGAGGCAGAAGGAGAGCTCAAGGGTCTTTCTCATTTTTTGTCACAGCAGGAAAGCCTGACAAATGTGGTATATTCTACTAATATTCCCAAGTTCCATCTGATCTGCTCCGGAGCG
>CALIZJ010000100.1 GCA_938028845.1 uncultured Blautia sp. | reverse complement strand
CTGCTGTTTCCGGGCTGGACGTGGCAATGAAAGTCTTGAAAAAGATTGATGACATCGCATTTTGTGAACTGACCAGCAAAGATGTGGTCCGCCATCCGCTTGTACAGCAGATCGTTCAGGCTTATGACGCCTATGAGAAAAAACAAAAACCGGTGAAGCGAAATGCCCGCCGTAATTAGGAGTAAATATGACGATTCTGATAGATTATGAAACCGACCAGGAACTGGGAATTGATTACGCTTCTCTTGCGAACCTTGTTGCAGAGAAGATTCTGGATATGGAAGAATGTCCTTACGAGGCAAGCGTAAATCTCGTCCTTACAGATAATGAGGAAATCAAGCGGGTTAATTCTGAATTCCGCAGCGTTTATTCAGCTACGGACGTATTGTCTTTTCCAATGATCCCTTTTGAGACACCGGGGGATTATTCTGTAATAGAAGGAGACGATTCCTATTTTGACCTGGATACGGGGGAACTGCTTTTGGGAGATATTATGATCTCTGTGGAACGGGTCTTTGCTCAGGCAGAGGAATACGGACACAGTGTAAAAAGAGAATTTTGCTTCCTTATCGCACACAGTATGCTCCATCTTCTGGGATATGATCATATCGTTCCACAGGAAGCGGAGATCATGGAACATAAACAGCGGACCGCTCTGGAGGAATTGGACATCAGAAGATAGGAGGAAGTTTATGAAAAGAAAGATGCATTTTACAAGAAAGAAGCTATGGAAAGCAGCGGCAGCAGCTCTTAGCGCCTGTTTTATCACATCGGCAAGTGCCGCTCCCATATTGGCAGAGGATTTGGTGAATATGGAGCAGGATACCGGAGAGAGTGAGACAGTAAAGAGTTACCTTACCGGAGAAGATGTGTCAGCGAAGGCAGGCCGCAGGCGACCGATAGCAGTAATGCTTGGGAACAGCCAGGATGCCTGCCCCCAGAGCGGGATTTCCAATGCCGGCGTGATCTACGAAGTTCCCGTAGAGGGAGATATTACCAGACTTATGGGAATCTTTGAGGATTACGATTCGTTGGAAAAGATCGGTTCTGTGCGGAGCTGCCGGGATTACTATCTGTTTTATGCAAATGAGTTCGACGCGATCTACTGTCATTATGGACAGGCTGTATATGCGCTTCAGTATTTGGACCAGCATCTTATCGATAACCTGAACGGGCTTGAGATGGAGGGAACGGCCTATTACCGGACTTCCGACAGGAAAGCACCTCATAATGCCTATACAGGATACTCTTATCTGCAAAAAGGTATCGAACAGAAGGGATATACCCAGGAATATAAAGAAGACTACACAGGACATTATCAGTTTGCGCCTGAAGGGACGGAAACCACTCTCGATGAGGGTACGGCAGCGAATATGGTAAAACTGGATAATTTCACAGTAAATCATCCCTGGTTTGAATACGACGCACAGACGAAGGAATATAAACGCTTCCAGTACGGAGAAGCACAGGTGGATGAATTGACCAATGAGCAGCTTACCTGTGACAATATTATCCTTCAGTATTCTTCCTATCAGCCCTACGATGAAAATGGATATCTGAACATCGACACCAGTTCGGGCGGTTCCGGGAAGTTTATTACCAGAGGAAAAGCCATTGATATACGTTGGGAGAAGGATTCCCAGTGGGGAATTACCCGCTATTACGATGCAAATGGCAATGAAATACAGTTAAATCCTGGAAAAACATGGGTGGAAATTATTAAGAACGATAGAATCGATTCCGTAACTTACCAGTAAGAAAACTGCATAAGCAGAGAGGGAATGCTGATACTATAGGAAAAGGAGCGATGGATATGCGGAAATTTTTCTACAGTATCAGCGTTTTTCTGTTTCTGTGTGTGCTTTCCTTTGCCTATTACGGCACCTACCGGATAGCGGAGGGAAAAAGGGATTCTGATGGAACCCAGCCCCTTTCTCAAAGGGCAGAAGAGCAGGAGGCACAGGCAGTATCCAGCCAGGATAACGAAGGATATGGAACGTATTATTTAAAGGATACAGATGGCTTTGTAGTGGTATACCGGCAGGATAAAAAGACGGTTTTCGAGCCTACCGGGATCCAGACCGCTTCCCTGCCTGAAGAACTTGCAGAGGAGATCCAAAAGGGGAAGTTTATCAAGTCAGAAAAAGAACTTTACAGTTTTCTGGAAAATTATTCCACCTGACCTGAAAAAATATGAAAAAACTGTGAAATCCTCTTTTTTTCCTTTGAAATCAGGGGCTGCGGCCGGAAAAAACGTAGACGAACCAGGGAAAATGTTGTAAGATAGGATGATGAAGATTGATAGATGGAGTGACATAAAGAAAAATGAACTATAGAGAAAGACTGAAACACAAAAACCGCATTGTTATAAAAATCGGCACATCCTCTCTTACGCATCCTGAGACCGGAAGGTTAAACCTGCGTAAGCTGGAAGTGCTTGTAAGGGAAATCAGCGATCTGCGGAACCAGGGGAAAGACGTGGTGCTTGTCTCTTCGGGAGCTATCGGAGTGGGGAGCGCCGCACTTGGTATGCAGGGAAAACCGGAAGAACTGGAAAAAAAGCAGGCATGTGCCGCGGTGGGGCAGGCGAGACTGATGATGATCTACCAGAAACTTTTTTCTGAATATAATCAGACTGCCGCGCAGATCCTCATGACCAAAAATACCATGGTGGATAACCTGAACCGTAAAAATGCCAAGAATACATTCCAGGAACTTTTGAAGTTAGGGGCGATCCCTATTGTAAATGAAAACGACTCAGTTTCTACATATGAGATTCAGTTCGGAGACAACGATACCCTTTCCGCAGTGGTTGCCGCTTTGATCGGTGCGGATCTTTTGATCCTGCTGTCAGATATAGACGGGCTTTTTACCGATGACCCAAATACAAATCCAAAGGCACAGTTTATTGACGTGGTGGAAAATCTGGACGAACATTTTTTAAAGATGGGTAAGGCAAGTACAGGAAGCCGGGTAGGGACCGGCGGGATGGCTACAAAGCTTACGGCTGCAGAAATCGCCACGGCTGCCGGCGCAGATATGGTGATCGCAAACGGCGGCGATTTCCATGTGATCCATAAAATTATAGAAGGCCGTAAATACGGTACGTTATTCGCACGAAACCCGAAAGAAGAGTTTTATCTGATAGACTGTATCGAAAGATTACTATAGCACATACAGGAGGATGGAATGGATAATCTGAAAATAGACAGAATCAACACCCTTGCTCATAAGGCGAAAAGCGTAGGGCTTACAGAAGAAGAGAAAAAAGAACAGGCAGCGCTCCGTAAGGAATATCTTGCCACTATTCGTATGAACCTGCGCACACAGCTTGATAATATAGATATTAAAGAGCCGGATGGGACCATTATAAATCTTGGTGAAAAATATGGAAACAAAATCAGACATTAGAAAACAGATCTATGGAAAAAGAAAAGCCTGCACCGATGCCCAGATCGATCAGTGGAGCCGCAGGATCACAGAAAAAGTGACGGCGCTGCCTTCCTTCCTCTCTGAAAAGAGAGTGATGGTTTATGCAGATTACAACCACGAGGTAGTGACGAGGTATATTATAGAGGAGGCATGGAAGCAGGGAAAAGAAGTAGCAGTGCCGAAAGTAACAGGAAAGGACATGGATTTTATCCGTCTTACAGATTTTTCCCAGTTAAAGCCGGGATATTACGGCATACCGGAACCGGAAACAGGGGAGAAGGTTCATTGGGAAGAAGCGCTGATGATCATGCCTGGAGTTGCTTTTGACAGAGAGAACCACAGAGTAGGATATGGGGGCGGATTTTATGATCGTTTCCTGGAAAAGCATCCGCTGATAAAGCGGGTGGCTGTTGCCTTTGATTTTCAGATCATGGAGCAGGTGCCTGTGGAGCCTACAGATATTTTTCCGCAGATCATTGTCACAGAAAAGGAAGAGCTTTATCTGAAATAGAAAAGGCGCATACATAAGCCGAAGGAGGGCTTAAAATGAATGAAATGTTAAAAGGTTTAGGGGAGAAGGCGAGAGCAGCGGAAACTTCGGTGCGAAACCTTTCCACAGATAAGAAAAACCAGGTGCTTCTGGCTGTAGCGGATAAGCTGGTTTCCTGCAGTGAGCCGATTCTCCGTGCAAATGCCATTGACGTGGAAGCGGGAAAGGCAAATGGAATGTCTGCAGGTCTGGTAGACCGCCTGCTTTTGACAGAAGAAAGGATTTCTGCTATGGCGGAAGGACTTCGCCAGATTGCCGGGCTGGATGATCCTGTGGGCGAGGTGACTGGCATGAAAAAACGGCCGAACGGCCTGCTGATCGGTCAGAAGCGCGTACCCTTAGGCGTCATAGGCATTATCTACGAGGCAAGGCCGAATGTAACAGCAGACGCCTTTGGCTTATGCTTTAAGACGGGAAATGTGGTGATCCTGAAAGGTGGAAGCGACGCCATCCATTCTAACGAGGCGATCGTGGATTGTATCCGGGAAACTTTAGAGGAATGTGCCGTGACGAAAGATGCCATTTCCCTGATCTCTGATACATCCAGAGAAACCGCTGCGGAATTTATGAAAATGAACCAGTATGTGGATGTATTGATCCCAAGAGGCGGAAAAGGTCTGATCAAGGCAGTGGTGGAGCAGAGTACGATCCCGGTCATTGAGACAGGTACGGGAAACTGCCACATTTACGTGGATGAAACAGCAGACCTTACCATGGCGGCAGACATTGTGATCAATGCCAAGACCCAGCGTGTGGGCGTGTGCAATGCCTGTGAATCCCTTCTGGTACATGAAAAGGTGAAAGAAGCATTTCTTCCTGTGCTTGCGAAAAGGCTAAAAGAAAAGCATGTGGAGATCCGCGCAGATGAAGCAGCGGCAGCTTTGATCCCAGAGGCAGTTCCTGCTGTGGAAGAGGATTGGGGAAGGGAATATCTGGATTACATTATTTCCATTAAGGTTGTTGGTTCTGTGGAGGAAGCCATTGCCCATATTAACCGCTATAACACAAAACATTCCGAAGCGATCATTACCAACAGCTATGCAAACGCCCAGAAATTTTTAGATGAAGTAGATGCGGCTGCTGTATATGTAAATGCATCTACCAGATTTACAGACGGATTTGAGTTTGGATATGGCGCAGAGATCGGAATCAGTACCCAGAAGCTTCATGCAAGAGGCCCGATGGGACTTTTGGCATTGACTACCACAAAATTTATAATATATGGAAGCGGCCAGATACGCCCATAGATTTGACTTTTTTGCGGCGGATATGCTATACTGACATAGATTGTTTCATACATATTACAGACTCATTTACGGGGAGGACTTAAAATGAGAAAAAAACAATTATTTGCAATTTTATTGGCAGGCGCCTTGACGGTGGGAATGGTCCCGACTGCTTCATATGCTGCAGAAGAGACTGTTACACAGACGATAGAAGGACAGACAGCGGACGGCACCCAGCAGGAAACACCGGAAACAGGAGCGGAAGGAGGCGAATCCGTACCTGTAACAGAAGTTCCGCAGGAGCCCGAGGCACAGCCCACACAGGCTCCTACAGAAACACCTGCGGAAACTCCGACACAGCCGCCGGCTGAGACACCCACAGAAGCTCCGGCACAGGGAGGGGATGCACAGGCAGAGGAAGGAAATGCCCAGAATGATCAGACGCAAAGTGCGGAAGCTACCCCTACGCCAGAGGTGAAAGAGGGAACCGGAAGCATTATCGTAGGGGAAACTCCTTACGCAACCTTAAACGAAGCGGTTAATGCAGTGACCGGAACAGCAGAGGAACCGGCGGAAATCCTGATTTCCGGAGATGTGGAAGTAAGCGAGACGGTTTCTGTTACGGAAGGAAAATATGTGATCATTGCAGCTACGGCTGAGAACACAAATATTAAGAGAGCCGCTGGTTTTACTGGAGAGATGTTCCGTGTAGAAGGCGGAAACTTCCAGCTTGGAACAGGCAGCATCACTTCAGGAGGGGACACAGAGACAGTTACAGGTTCCCTTACAGTAGACGGCAGTGTGAACGATTCAGACAGCGGATTAGCCACAGGGTCTATCGTATCTGTTACAGGAGGTACGTTTGCTTTATCTGACGGAGTGACTCTTACAGGAAATATGATCGAAGGCAACGGCGGTGCTATTTCTAATATCGGAGGAAATGTAGCTCTTTACGGCGGTTCTATCACTGGAAACCAGGCCGGAAACGGCGGCGGTGTATACAGCGAAGGTACCATCGCAGTCAGAGGTACTGTAAATGTAACAGAAAATACAAAATACGGCGATGTTGCAGCGAACAATATCGTTTTAGCAGGTTCAGCAGTAGTAAACGTAAATGGTGCCCTTACCGGATCTTCTATTGGAATCTTATTCCAGGACGGTGCGGCAGGCACACAGGTAGTAACTTTAGGAGAAGGAGTTACAGATGTGACTTTAGCAGATGCGGTTAAGTCCTTTACATACGACAGCTCTGATTTTACAATAGGAGAAGACGGTACCTTAGTATCTACAGCTCCTACAACCCCCACACCGACCCCGGTACCTTTAAAACTTACCGGAGTGAGCATGGAATGGACAGGCCCGAATTCTGCAAGGGTTACTTGTGTTTCCAATAAAGACGGCTGGTATTATGTAGGATGGGTTACAAGAGGATCAGAACCGCCAGAATTTGATCTGGAACAGGAAGGCGTCCGGGTAAGGGCAAACAGAGAGTTTACCATCGATCTGCTTGATCTGGATCCGGATAATGCAATTGATGTATATGTTAGAGTGAAAGATGCAGATAATAATCTTTCTAAGAAACTGTTATTCCGTCTGGACGAAAGCAAACGTCCGACTGTTTCACCAAGCCCCACTCCTGGACGTGATCCGATCATCCCGTCTGTAACAGAGAGTGTAGTAAGAGGGCTGGAGAATCCTCTGGCATTTTATCCAGGTGTATTCTATGATTTCACTGTTATAGGAGCAGGTTCAGATAATACGGATCCGATCCAGGGCGATGTAAGATGGGTACCCCTTTATTGGGCAATGT
>CALIZJ010000099.1 GCA_938028845.1 uncultured Blautia sp. | reverse complement strand
TGTAAACATTATCTATAGACATCAGAAAACGGGCGGGAGCCTTGTATAAAAGGAGGAAAAAACATGAAGAACAAAACTGTAAAAGCATTGGCATTAGGCCTTGCTATGTCCACTGTAATGATGATGGGAACGGCGACCACATTTGCAGCAGAGACGGAGGAAACTGTAACAGAAGATGCTGCTGGTGAAGCGGCGGAAGATACTGGGGCAGATGAGATGGAACAGGCATCTGCAGATAAACAGGATGCCGAGGCAGCAGAAGAAACTCAGGAGGGGGCTGAAGCGTCCGAAGAGGCGGCAGGTGACGCAGAGGCAGAAGAACACGCAGCCACAGGTACTGCCACAGAACCGGCAGGAGAAGTATATCAGCCTTCAGTGGATCCAAACGCTCCGAAAGATCAGGCTATTCTGGTGGTGAGCTTTGGGACAAGTTTTAACGATAACCGTGCGGCTACGATCGGAGCTGTAGAAGATGCCATTGCAGAAGCTTTTCCGGATTATGATGTCAGAAGAGCGTTTACTGCACAGATCATCATTGATAAACTGGAAAAATACGACAATGTCCTTATAGACAATGTGGGAGAGGCTCTTGACCGCGCCATAGAGGACGGCGTGAAAACACTTGTCGTTCAGCCTACACATCTTATGAATGGATTAGAGTATAATGACCTGTCAGCAGAGCTGGCGGAGTATGCGGATTCTTTTGAACAGATCGTATTAGGCGAGCCGCTTCTTACAAGCGACGAGGATTACAAAGCAGTAGAAGAAGCCATCACCACTGCTACAGCTGACTACGATGACGGAGAGACAGCCATCTGCTTTATGGGACACGGAACTGAAGCTGAATCCAATGAAATATATACCAAAATGCAGGAAACGCTTACAGCGGACGGATATGAAAATTACTTTGTAGGAACAGTTGAAGCAAGCCCTACACTGGAAGATGTTCTTGCTTCGGTGCAGGAAGGAGAGTATTCCAAAGTTGTTCTTGAGCCGCTTATGGTAGTTGCCGGCGATCATGCAAACAATGATATGGCAGGAGCTGAAGAAGGTACATGGAAGACAACTTTTGAGGAAGCCGGATATGAGGTGGAAACAGTTCTGGACGGCCTTGGTTCAATGGAAGGGATCCAGAATACCTATGTAGAGCACACTCAGGCGGCAATTGACAGCCTGGCTGAATAAAGGGATTTAATATTTAGATGAGGTAATCCGTATGAAGAATTTACGAGTATTTGCTTTCGCGGCAATGCTCCTGGCAGGCAGCTTATCCTTCGGGGTAAGCTGTTATGCCGCCGAGACAAGTGAAGCCGCGGAAAATAAAGAGAGTATGGTGGCATCGCCGGAGGAAATGGCGGAGCCGCTGGATGTATTGGATGAAGAAATGGTTCCTGTTTATGGAACGGATATTAAAGATGGAACTTATTCTATAGAAGTGGATTCCAGTTCTTCTATGTTTAAAATCGTAGACTGTCAGCTTACAGTACAGGATGGAGAGATGAGCGCAGTGATGACGCTGGGCGGCACCGGATATCTGCAGCTCTTTATGGGAATCGGAGCAGAAGCGGTGGAGGCTGAGGATGAGGAATATATTCCTTATAAAGAAAATGAGGAAGGACAGTATACCTATGAGGTTCCGGTGGAAGCTCTGGACATGGGAATTGACTGTGCAGCTTTCAGTAAAAATAAAGAAAAATGGTATGACAGGACACTGGTCTTTAAAAGCGCTTCCCTCCCCCAGGATGCTTTGCTCAATGTTGAAAAAACCACCGTTTCCTCTCTCGGGCTTGCGGACGGCACCTATCTGATAGAGGTACAGTTAGAAGGCGGGTCCGGACGTACAGAAGTAGAATCACCGGCAAGTCTGGAAATCACAGACGGCAGCGCCTGGGCGACGGTTACTTGGAAAAGCCCTTATTATGACTATGTACTGGTAAATGAAGAAAAATATGAACCCATAAATATAGAGGGAGATTCCACCTTTAAAATACCGGTTGACGGTTTTGACTGGAAAATGCCTGTGACGGCGGATACTATAGCTATGAGTGTACCCCATGAGATTGACTACACATTATTCTTTGATTCTTCAACAATAGAAAAGGCGGACAAATGAAAAAAAGGAAATTAAATTTTTGGATCGTCTGTTTGGGAGTGCTTTTTATGCTTTCCGGTACCGTTTGGGTGCAGGGAGCAGAGCCTTCCGGTGACGAGGGGATTTTATGGGAAAACATGGAATCCAGTCACAGTATGGAACTGCTGTATGCGGAACAGTTTTCTGTAGATTATTACGACGGAGGTTATGCTCTGGCATCTATTACGGACAGCGGACGTTTTTTGATTGTACCGGAAGGAAAGCCGGTTCCCGAGGGCCTGGATGAGGATATTACAGTCCTTTTGCAGCCGGTTGAGAATATTTACCTGGTAGCTACTTCCGCTATGGATTTGTTTTGTTCTCTGGATGCTTTAGACAGTATCGCCCTTTCGGGAACTGATGCAGACGGATGGTATATTGATGAGGCAAAGGCTGCCATGGAAGAAGGAAAGATCGTTTATGCGGGAAAGTATAATGCTCCCGATTATGAGCTGATCTTATCAGAGGACTGCGCGCTGGCTGTGGAATCTACCATGATCTACCATACACCGGAGGTAAAAGAAAAACTGGAGCAGTTTGGGATACCTGTTTTGGTGGAACGTTCCAGCTATGAAAGCCATCCTCTCGGGCGTACGGAATGGATGAAGCTGTACGGAGCAATTCTTGGAAAAGAGGAGCAGGCAGAGGAAATTTTTAACGAGCAGGCAGAAAAACTGGAATCGGTCCTTTCGGAGGAAAATACAGGAAAAACAGCGGCCTTTTTTTATATCAGTACAAGCGGATATGCCAATGTGAGAAAAAGCGGGGACTATGTTTCCAAAATGATTGAGCTTGCCGGAGGAAAGTATATCTTTGACGACCTGGGAGACGAAGAAAATGCCCTGTCTACTATGAATATGCAGATGGAAGAATTTTATGCCAGGGCAAAAGACGCAGACTTCCTTATCTATAACAGCGCCATTGACGGCGAACTTACAACCATTGACCAGCTTTTGGATAAAAGCCCTCTTCTGGCGGATTTTAAAGCGGTACAGGAGGGAAATGTCTGGTGTACCGGAAAAAATCTTTTCCAGGAAACGACGGGTCTTGGGGTGATGATCGAAGATATGCATACCATGTTTACCAGTGACGATCCATCTCTGACAGAACTGACTTACATGCATAAGCTGCAGTAAAATGCAATCATAAAGCGGCCTGTCAGAAGGATCCGAAAGAACTATATCGCAGCAGAGAGGAAGAAGATATGGAAAGAAAAGTTGTCCGCAGATATTGGATTTCGTTTATTCTTTTACTGATTGCCTTGACGGTTTTTACTGTATGGAACATTAATTCCGGAAGTGTTGGCCTTACAGTAAAAGAAATTTTTGACATCATTATAAACAGAACAGGGGAAGAAACGGCGTATAATATTGTCTGGGATATACGTCTGCCGAGGATCCTGTCTGTTATCATACTGGGAGGCGCTTTATCTGTATCAGGGTTCCTTTTGCAGACATTTTTCGGAAATCCCATTGCAGGCCCTTTTGTCCTGGGAATTTCCTCAGGGGCAAAGCTGGTGGTTTCTTTGGTAATGATCTACCTTCTGGGGAAATCTCTGGTGGCCGGCTCCGGAGTGTTGATCGTGGCTGCGTTTATTGGCTCTATGATTTCAATGGGATTTGTGCTGATCATATCAAAAAAAGTAAATAAAATGTCCATTCTTGTCATCAGCGGTATTATGATCGGTTATATCTGCTCTGCCATCACCGATTTTGTGATCACCTTTGCGGACGATTCCAATATTGTGAACCTGCATAATTGGTCCATGGGAAGTTTTTCCGGAATGTCCTGGGACAATGTGGCGGTTATGGCAGGGGTGGTGTTTCTTGCGCTGGGAATTACTTTTTTAATGTCAAAGCCTATAAGTGCCTATCAGTTGGGAGAAACTTACGCACAAAATATGGGGGTAAACATCCGGATGTTTCGTGTGGCTCTGATTCTTCTTTCCAGCATATTGTCCGCCTGTGTGACTGCTTTTGCCGGGCCGATCTCCTTTGTAGGCATTGCGGTTCCACATCTGGCAAAGTCCCTTTTGAAAACTTCCAAGCCTATTCTTGTGATCCCTGCCTGTTTCCTTGGAGGAGCGGTGTTCTGTCTGTTCTGCGACCTGATCGCCAGGACGTTTTTTGCTCCCACAGAGCTTTCCATCAGTTCCGTGACGGCTATATTCGGAGCGCCGGTGGTAATTTACATTATGATCCGCAGGCAAAGGCAGGTATAAGTTTGGAGGCGAACTTCCAAATTTACCTGAAGACATGTCATGTGTATCAGAAAGAGGAAAATATGAAACCATACTACATATATACTGACAAAATGACGGTAGGCTATGATGGAAAGCCTTTGATCAAAGATATTGAGATTAAGCTGGAAAGAGGGCAGATCCTGACTTTGATAGGGCCTAACGGGGCCGGGAAATCCACGATTTTAAAGAGCATTACAAGGCAGTTAAGCCTGGTAGGGGGCACCGTATACCTGGACCGGGAGATCATGGAGAAAATGACCGGACGGGAGATTGCGAAAAAGCTTTCCGTGGTTATGACGGAAAGGCTCCGCACAGAGCTTATGACTTGTGAAGATGTTGTTTCAACGGGGCGTTACCCTTATACAGGAACGTTAGGGATCTTAAGTGCAAAGGATAGAGAAAAGGTGCATGAGGCAATGGAGATGGTTCATGCGCTGGATTTAAAAGACCGGGATTTTACAGCTATAAGCGACGGACAAAGACAGCGCGTCCTTCTCGCAAGGGCCATCTGCCAGGAGCCGGAGGTGATCGTTTTAGATGAACCTACTTCGTTTTTGGACATCCGGCATAAACTGGAGCTTTTGTCCATCTTAAAGAGGATGGTGCTGGAGAATGATCTTGCAGTTATCATGTCTCTTCATGAACTGGATCTGGCGCAGAAGATTTCAGATATGGTAATCTGTGTTCACGGGGACCATATTGAGAAATACGGCCCTCCGGAAGAGATATTTACCAATGCATATATTCACAAGCTTTACGGCATGACAAGCGGCAGCTATAATGCCAGCTTTGGCTGTCTGGAGCTTCCTTCGCCATTGGGAGAACCGGAAATTTTTGTGATCGCAGGAAATGGAAGCGGGATTCCTGTGTATCGAAAATTGCAGAGACAGGGAAAGGCTTTTATAACAGGCGTTCTGCATGAGAATGATCTGGATTACCAGGTGGCAAAAGCCCTTGCAGCAGATGTGATCTGCGAGGAAGCTTTCCAGGAAATCCAAGAGGAAAATTATGAGAAAGCGAAAGCTTCCCTGCTGAAATGCAGAAAAGTAATCTGCGCCATAGATCGCTTTGGGGTGATGAATAAGAAAAACGAAGCACTTTTAAAAGACGCAGAAGATGCAGGGCTGGAAGTTTATAAGGTATAGAAAAAAGGGGCGTTCTGCCCCTTTTAATCTTCTTCGATCACCTGGATTTCCAGATAATCAAAATCAATATGTTCTATAAAATTGTCCTGATAAAATCGTGCCTTATCATGGCGCTTAAATTCGGTGATGGTGGAATCCAGCCAGATGGGATTCCCCAGATCCAGATCATAACAGATCTGCTCAAGTCCCCGGAAAATCTTGTGTGTCCGGGTGTCCTTGGAATCGTCGCAAAATACCGTATCGGTAAGCAGATGGTTATCCTTCCATATCTTTCCCCATAAACGAAACATAAGCCCCTCCTTATTTTTTTCTGTATGCTGCTGTATTTGTATGATTCATGGAAAATATTCGGTTATTCTGTACATTTATACCAGCTTCATTCATTTACACTAGTATAGCTTTTAAGGCACATAAAGTAAAGCCTGTTTTGTTTCTGTTATATTATGCTGCAGGGGCAGCTTGGACGATAGTTTTCTCTGACGAAGATTAGACGTACGCTTGTTGACAGGCTGCTGTTATAAGAAAAATGCACAAAAATAAGCCTGTCAATATATAGATAAAATGCTGAAAATAAACGGACCCGTGAAGTTTTTTCTTACGGAGAGAGAAAAAAGTTGGTATGATAAAAAAGAGAGGAAATGGTAAAATCGCAGGGAGTGTGACCTTAGAAAAGAAGAGGGCTCCCTGCGCAGAGCAATGGAGGTGGAAAATTGTATCAGGTAGGCGATTATGTTGTAAAAATGAATGCAGGTATCTGTCATATTGAAGATATTGTGCACATGGACGGGGCAAGCGGCGGCCGGAATAAGCTATACTACCTGTTAGTCCCTTTGTCAGACGGGAAGATGAAGATATATGTTCCCATGGATCATGGGGATTCTGTTTTGAGAAAAGCGCTTAATTCTAAAGAGGCATGGGATGTGGTCGAACATATTTCGCAGATAGAGGCTGCGGATATCGAAAATGAGAAGATGCGGGAACAGGAGTACAAAGAAGCCATCCGAAGCTGTAAGCCAGAATCCTGGGTAAGCATCATCAAGACCATGTACCTGCGGAAGCAGAAACGCTATGCCCAGGGAAAAAAGGAGGCCGCCATGGACGAACGTTATTTCCGGATGGCGGAGGATTATCTATATACAGAACTGGCCTTTGCTATTGGGAGAAATAAGGGCGAAATGATCCAGTTGATTGCGGATACGATCCATGAACATGAGAAAATAGAAAAATAGCAGTTAAGTTAATAAGAGGATTTATATAAAAGATTCTAAAAAACGTCTATTCAGGCTTTTTTAGAATCTTTTTTTAGGAATAAATTTTGGAGGAAAATAGGGTTTTGCGTTTTGGTTTGTGGTCAGAAATAAAATTAGTGTGAGAGTTTTGTTACAGATAACATTCAGAATATAATGGCGTATAGATATAATTGACTATATATAACATAAAATATCCTGAGTTTTATTTTCGACATTTCTTAAATACACTACTTATGATTTTGTAAGAGTTTAGGGAGGTCAAAACATATAAGGAGATTTAAATAGTATTTAGGAGGACGCCAATGAATATTCAATTACCTTTTGGAAGAGAACAGCTAGAAGTAAATATAAAAAAAGATAAAAAAGTTACAATCATTGAAAACGGAATAGACAGTTATAACAGAGTTAAAAATGAACAGGAACTTATTGAGGAGGCATTGGAACATCCGGTAAGATCGGATAAACTTTCGGTTCTCGCACAAGGATGTAACAATGTTGTTATTATTACTAGTGATCAGACACGACCTGTTCCTAGTAGATTAATAATTCCTCTATTGGTTAGAGAAATATATAAAGGAAATAGCAATGCGAAAATCTCTTTATTAATAGCAACAGGATGTCATAGGGCTCCTTCTAAAGATGAATTGGTAAAAAAATTTGGCGAAAAAATATTGCAGGAAATTCCTGTATTTATACATAATTGTGATGCAGAAGATTTAATAGACTGTGGTTTTTTACAGTCAGGAAACCATTTATATGTAAATAAATTGGCCTATGATGCAGATTTATTAATTTCAGAAGGAGTGATAGAACCTCATTTTTTTGCGGGATATTCGGGAGGAAGAAAATCTATATTACCGGGAATTGCAGGAAGAAGCAGTATAAAATTTAATCATTCTGCGAAAAGTATTAATGAAAAAAATTGTACAACAGGAATATTAGAAAAAAATATTATTCATCAGGAAATGCAAGAGGCGGCAGAAAAAATAAAGTTAAAATTTATTTTAAATGTTATGTTGAATTCTAAGAAAGAAGTAGTTTATGCAGTTGCAGGAGATTGTAAATTGGCCCATCAAAGGGGCGTAGAATGGTTGGAAGGTATTTGCAAAAAGGATGCAGTACTTAGTGATGTAGTATTGGTTACCAATAATGGTTATCCATTAGATCAAAATATTTATCAAACAGTTAAAGGAATATCTACAGCAGCAAAAACATGTAGAAAAAATGGAGTAATAATCATGGTGGCAGCATGTGAAGATGGGGTTGGCGGAGATGCTTTTGGTAATTTGTTAAAAGAAGATAAAAGTATACAAGAAATAATGCAAGAAATTTTAAATACAGATTGTGAGAATACAAGAGATGATCAATGGCAGGTTCAGATTTTGCTGAAAATACTGCTTGACTACCATGTTATTTTGGTAAGTAAATGTTCGCATACTATTGTACGAGATATGCGATTTTTGCCATGCGATTCCGTTCAAGAAGCTTTGGAACAGGCCGAAAATATATTAGAAAAGTCGGATTATACAATTACTGTAATTCCTGAAGGGGTATCTACGATTATTAATACATACTGATGATTATTCTAGATACTTATTGACGGAGGAGAGTATGATGAAATTATCTCAATATAATGCAGAATTAATTGTATCAGAAATAAATGAAATCATTAACGAAAAAATGAATATAATGGATTCTAATGGAATTATTATCGCAAGTACTGATGAAAGCAGAATTGGAAAAATGCATGCGGGAGCCAGAAGAATTATAGATGAACATTTGGAGGAATTAGAGGTAAGTTACGATGATGAATATGAGGGATCCAAACCTGGGATTAATTATCCTTTGATTGTTAAAGGAGAAATTATCGGGGTTATCGGTGTTACCGGCAGAGGTGAAAAAACACTGGCATTGGCCAAAATTATTAAAAGAATGACAGAAATATTGGTACTGGAAATTATTTTAAAAGAAGAAAAAGAGAGAGAAGTGAGTATAAGAAATCGTTTTTTGGAAGAATGGCTTAATGGGGATGTAAGAAATGTGAATAAAAATTTTGTGGAACGCGGTAAAGCATTAGGAATAGATATTACACTTCCAAGAAGAATGATGGCATTTTCGATTGTGGCGGATACAGAAGATAATAAAGTAGAAACCCTAAAAAGAGTTGATGAAGCAGATAAATATCTTCAGAAAATGGTCCTTTATGATAAAGATAATATATCTATGCATACTGCTTCTTATCTCATTGTGGGTGTAACCTTAAAAAAAGATTCAGAAATGAAACAAAGAGCTCTTGATTATAAAACATATATAGAAAATAGGTTTAAAGTAAAAGTTGCAGTTGGGATTGATAGCGTACCAAATGAAGGGTATCTAATGGCTTATCAATCGGTAATAAAAGCTAGAAAAGCTCTTCAATCAAGCTTAAGAAGAAAAAATCACGAGATAAGATTTTATGACAATATAAACCTAGAATTGATTTCGGACGAAGTACCGGAAATTGTAAAAATAGAATATATTCATAAGATTTTTAGAGGAATGTCAGATGAACAAATAAATGAGGCAATGAGGATTTTAGAAATTTACTATGAATCAGAGGGTTCTATTAATCAATCTGCCCAAAAACTTTTTATGCATAAGAATACTATGCAGAACAAATTAAAACAACTATATGAAATTACATCTTTTGACCCAAGAAGTATCAGGTATACAACATTATATTATTTGGCTCTCTATTTTTATAGAGAGGTCAGAGAAGAATTTTTTAATGAAAATATCAGTACGGATATTATATAAAGTAAATGGTATAAGTAACATATAAAACCCTAAAAGTATAGTACAAGTAATCTGTGATGGGGAGGGGCGGTTTGTTATAATTGCATCATCATTTAAAGGAGGTAGAAAACATATGAAAAAAGCAAATTCTATTTTGATGGCGGCAATATTAACCGCGAGTATGGTTGGAACTGGGGCTACTCAGATATATGCAGCTTCTGATGAAACATCAGGAGGAGAAACAAAGGAAGTAACCTTTTGGTATTATCATGCTGAAAGTACAACTGAAGAGTTGGAAAAAATTATTGAGGAATATAATAATATGCAGGATGAGATCCATATTACAGGTACATGGGTCGCGCGTGAAGATTTAATGAAACAATATACAATAGGCGCTGTTTCGGGAGAATTACCGGATATTTGTATGGTGGATTCACCAGATATGTCAGCATACATCGAATTAGGTATTTTTCAGGATATTACAGATAAAATGGAGTCCTGGGAAGGATATGAACATTTATACAGCGGACCGCTTGCAAGCTGTACAGGAACAGATGGAAAGATTTACGGAATGCCTAATAATACAAACTGTTTAGCTCTCGCATGTAATATGGATATTTTACGGGAACATGGATATGAAAATCCGCCTACTACATGGGATGAATTTTATGAGATTGCAAAGGCTTGTACAGATGAGGATACTAAAGGATTTATCATGAGTGAAATAAGTAGTGAGGAAGGGACATTCCAGATTTTGCCATGGATTTATGCTACAGGAGGAACGGTAGAAAATATTGAGTCTGAAGAAGTTGCTAAAGGTTTAGAATTTCTGAAACAACTTGTTACAGAAAGAATTATGACTTCGGATGTTACAAATTTAACGCAGGCAGATGCTTATAAGAATTTCTGTGCGGGACAGGCTGCAATGCTGGAGTCCGGAACATGGCAGTTGGCTAGTATTGATGAAGATGCAGATTTTGAATACCAGTATACCCTTTTACCAAAAGATCAAACATATGCCAGCGTAATTGGCGGGGAAAATTATGGTATTAGTACAAGCTGTGAATGTCCGGATGAAGTTTGGAAATTCCTTGAATGGTTTGGAAGTGCTGAAAATAATGGACATTGGGCAGATGTAACAGGAAGAATTCCGGTACGTGATGATGCTGAACAGTATGTAACATCATGGGAAGGCGATAAAAACTATGAGGTATTTACAGAAGCAATGAACTATGCTGTGGCAAGAGGGCCGCATCCAGAATGGACAACAATTTCAGAAGCAATTCGTACAGCAACTCAGAATATTGTACTGGGAACCAAAGATACGCAAGATGCATTGAAAGAAGCTGCGGATGTCATTAATCCCATTCTTGAAAAGAACCCACTGCCTAAGGCGGAATAAGTAAGAAGAATATGAAAAAGGGGTTCAAAAGTTTTGTTCAAAACTTTTGAACTTCCTTTTTATAGATAAAAAGCGTGGAAAAGGAGACATAATATATGAAAATAAAGGGAAAGAGGAAAAAAGAGGCATATATATTTGTAATCCCGGCTTTAATATATCTGGCCGTTGTTGTGGGCTATCCCTTAATATATAATATCACGCTAAGCTTTAAAGATACTGATGTAATGAATTTTGCAAAAGGAACATCAAAATTTATAGGATTAGCTAATTACATAGAGCTTTTTCATGACGATACATTCCTCTTAGTGTTTAGAAATACTATAATTTATACCTTGGCGTGCTTGGTTGTTCAATTTACCATTGGCTTTTTGCTTGCGATGTTCTTTTCTAAAAAGTTTAAAATAGCAGCTCCGCTTAGAGGCCTATTATTAATTCCGTGGATGATGCCAATAGCAGTTACAGCTATGCTTGGGAAAAATATATTTGGAGTGAATGGATTAGTAAATGATATATTACAAAAATTAGGAGTTATTTCGTCGCCTATAGAATGGCTGACAACTGGAGCCTTGGCCTTGACAGCCGTAATAATAGTGAATTGTTGGATTGGTATTCCTTTTAATATGCTTCTGCTTACCTCAGGACTATGTAATATATCGCAGGATGTTTATGAAAGCAGTGCTATAGATGGAGCAAATGCATTTCAGCGTTTTTTATATATTACCCTGCCGTTAATGAAAAATTCAATGATGTCAGTATTAATGTTGGGATTTATATATACATTTAAGGCTTTTGATTTAATGTATATTATGACTGCTGGAGGTCCATTGAATTCAACAGATGTACTTGGAACCTATGCATACTTACTTTCTTTTGATCAATATCAGTTTTCCAAAGGAGCTGCTGTTGCTGTCATATTGCTAATTTGTTTGCTATGTATTGGAGGATTTTATCTGTATTTGATTATGAAGGAAGATGATTGACTGAACATAAGGAGGCGCGATTGATGGAATTATCCAGGAGAAAAAATATAGTTTTCTGCATACTTGCAATTATATTGGCTTGTATTATTTTATTTCCGGTTTATTGGATGTTTCAAATGTCATTTAAAACTGACAATGAAATATTTCAAAAGGTTTTGACCTATTATCCACATGAATTGACAACTACTCCATGGATGAGAAATATAGCAAATGGGACCTTTTTTGAGTCATTAAAAAATAGTTTTTTAAATGCCTTTACAACTATGATTATAGCTCTTGTTTTAGGGGTTCCGGCAGCATATGGGATAGGTCGGTATAGGATGAATGGTACAAAAGTTTTTGTTTTAGTATTTTTAGTTACTCAAATGCTTCCCGCATCGGTAATGCTTACGCCGCTATATTTGACATTCGGAAATATTGGACTGCTAAATTCGCATTTTGCAGCTCCAGTAGCGGTAGCGGCAGGATCCATCCCTTTTATTGTGGTTACATTAAGACCGTATTTTAAAAGTGTACCAGCATCATTAGATGACGCGGCAAGAATAGACGGATGCAATATGTTTCAATCATTTTTCTATATCATGATTCCCGCTATTAAGACAAGCATTGTTACAGTTATGGTTATTTCATTTTTGCATGGGTGGAATGACTTGATTTATTCAATGACTTTTAATGTTGCAGATGAGATGAGACCATTAACAGCTAATATAAGAAAGTTTCAAACAATGTATGGGACTGAATGGAATAGTATTATGGCTTATGGGGCGATTTTGGTACTTCCGGTTTTGATTCTATTTGTGTCTATGCAGAAGTATATAGTTGGTGGGTTGACGGCAGGTGCTGTAAAAGAGTAAATCGAAAAAGGGAGAGGTTAAAGATGTTAATTAATAAAAAAAATTATTTGGAATACAGATATGATAACGAAACGGTAAGGATTGAACCTTGGGGGAAAAATGCGCTTAGAGTCAGAGCAACTCAAAATTCAGAGTTTACGATTCAGGATTGGGCTTTATTAAGATCTGAGATTCAAGAAGCGGAAATAAATATAGTGGAAGATATAGAGCGGACTGGTTCTAAAGGCAATAATTATGCTGATAGGAGTGGCGATAATTCATATGCAACGATTACAAATGGAAAAATAACTGCCAAAATAACGGCATACGGAATTATAACTTTTATAAATGAAAAGGGAGATGAAATATTAAAAGAAAATTGGCAGAGACGAGAAGATGAACCAAGTCTCTCCTTGAAAAAGTCTGCTCGAGAATTTAGAGCACAGCACGGAGAATACTTTAATTCTACGCTAAGATTTCAGGCGATAGATGGAGAAAAAATTTTTGGTATGGGTCAATATCAACAGCATTATTTAGATATGAAGGGGTGTTGCCTGGAATTAGCTCAAAGAAATTCACAAATAACAATACCTTTTTATATTTCTAATGTTGGATACGGATTTCTGTGGAATAATCCAGCGATAGGAAGCGTGGTATTCGGGAAAAATGGAACAGAATGGAAAGCCGAAAGTACAAAACAAATAGATTATTGGATAACGGTAGGTGATACTCCGGCAGAAATAGAAGAAAATTATATGGAAGTTACTGGAAAACCGCCAATGATGCCGGAATATGGTATGGGATTTTGGCAATGTAAATTACGGTATAGGACACAGGATGAAGTAATAAAAGTGGCGAAAAAATATAAAGAGTTAGGACTTCCTATTGATGTAATTATTATTGATTACTTTCATTGGACACAGCAGGGAGAATATAAATTTGATCCTGAATGTTGGCCGAATCCTGAAAAGATGTGTGCGGAATTAGAGCAAATGGGTATTAAAGTGATGGTATCTATTTGGCCTACGGTAGATTATCGCTCAGAAAATTTTGCAGAAATGATGGAAAAAGGATATCTTGTAAGGACAGAGCGAGGAGTCCGTGTGACCATGTGTAAGTATGGGCAAGAAGTTTTTATTGATCCAACAAATCCCGGGACAAGAGAATTTGTATGGGAAAAAGCAAAAGAAAATTATTGGGATAAAGGTGTGCGTTTGTTCTGGCTAGATGAAGCAGAGCCGGAATATACGGTTTATGATTACGATAATTATAGATATTATTTAGGAACAGATCTAGAAGTAGGTAACATATATCCTTTATATTATGCAAAGGGATTCTATGATGGAATGAAAAAGGAAGGCATGGAAAACCCTATGAATCTACTAAGATGTGCATGGGCAGGAAGTGCTAAATATGGTGCTCTTGTTTGGTCGGGAGATATTGATTCTACGTATGAATGTCTGCAGCGGCAAGTGAAGGCAGGACTGTCAATGGCGATTGCTGGTATACCTTGGTGGACAACGGACATAGGTGGGTTCCATGGTGGAAATATTAATGATGAAGAATTTAGAAAACTTCTGATTAGATGGTTTGAATATGGATGTTTTTGCCCTGTTTTCCGTTTACATGGTTACCGTGATCCAAAAGCAGGATTTGATGGAGATATTATTTCTGGAATTGGACAATATGGAACCGGTTCTGACAATGAGGTTTGGAGCTATGGGGAAGAATGTTATGAAATAATGAAAAAATATCTTTTTATCCGAGAAAAAATGCGTCCATACATCAGAAAGCAGATGGAAGAAGCTCATGAAAAGGGTACTCCTGTTATGAGACCTTTGTTTTACGACTTTAGCAATGACAAAACTGCGTGGGATATAGAAGATCAATATATGTTTGGACCGAAGCTGATGGTGGCACCGGTTATAGAGAAAGATGCAATAAATAGACAAGTTTATCTGCCGAAGGGAACAAAATGGAAAAATGCTTGGACCAACAGCATATATGAAGGGGGACAATATATTTCCGTTCATGCCCCGCTGGACGAAATTCCTTTATTTATAAAAATAGAGATGGGCGCTTAATAACGGCGAAAATAAAGGTGGCTTTGGCGAAAGGCATGGTATATGACATATGGAGAAAGAGTGGAATTTACGAGAAGACGCAAACATCATTATAAAAGATACTTTGTTCGAAATGCTTCCGGATAAAGCAGTAAAAAAGGCGTTGGAGAAAATTCAATTTTCAAAAGGAAAATTGATATTAATTGCAATAGGAAAAGCTGCTTGGCAAATGGCAGATACTGCCAGTAAATATTTGAATGGAAGAATAACAAAAGGAATTGTTATTACGAAATATGGGCATATAAATGGTCAAATTCCAAAAATCAAATTGCGGGAGGCAGGACATCCGGTACCTGATAGAAATTCTTTTTCTGCAACTAAAGAAGCGTTAGAAATGGTAAATGGGTTATCTCAGGATGATACGGTATTATTTTTATTATCTGGAGGAGGGTCGTCACTATTTGAATGGCCGTTGGTGGATGAAAGTCTTTTGGAAGATCTTACGGATCAGCTTTTAAGATGTGGAGCAGATATTGTAGAGATCAACACTGTACGGAAGAGACTATCTGCTGTTAAAGGAGGAAAATTTGCAAAGGCTTGTGAACCAGCACATGTATGTAATATTATATTATCAGATATTATAGGTGATCCGTTAGATATGATTGCTTCTGGCCCCACAAGCCCGGATAGCTCGACAAGTGACCAGGCTATGGCAGTGATAACAAAGTATGATCTAAAAATAAATAAAGAAATAGAAACCCTTTTACAACAGGAAACACCCAAAAAACTAAAAAACACAGAAACTTATATTATTGGAAGTGTTCGGCATTTATGTGAAGCAGCGGCAAAAAGCTGTGAGGGATTAGGATATCACACAAATATCCTAACAACTAGCCTTTGCTGTGAGGCCAAAGATGCGGGAAGTTTTTTGGCAAGTCTTGGCAGAGAGCATAATACATCTGAATATTCGGTAGCCTATATAGCGGGAGGAGAAACTGTAGTACATGTAAAAGGAAAGGGGAAAGGAGGACGAAATCAGGAAATTGCTTTGGCATCTGCTGTAGGAATAAGCGGCTTGAATAATGTTGCAATATTTTCCATTGGTTCTGATGGGACAGATGGACCAACAGATGCGGCGGGAGGCTTTGTAGATGGAAATACAATAAATAAATTAAAAGAAAAAAAGATAAATGTAGATAGCATACTAAAAAATAACGATGCTTATATGGCATTAAAAGAATGTGGTGGTTTGATTATTACAGGACCAACTGGAACAAATGTGAATGATGTTTCTATACTTTTAATTAAAGCAGAAAAAAATACCTGCTAGGTTGACGAGATATTCCCGGATAATATACTTATTATCCGGGGTATTTTTGTGAAAAGAAATAATATTTCCACGGCTATTTTAATATACACGTTTTTCGTGTAAAATATGTACACAGAAAAAAGAATAGCGAAAGGACAAAATAAAAAATGCCAAAAGGCATCCCTATATAGCCGCAGCAAGTGCGGCGAAAAATAAGAAATACCTAAAGGTATCCCTGCATAGCCGCAGCAAGTACGGCGAAAAATAAGAAATTCTTAAGAATTTATCCCTTTCAAATTAAGACCTCTTTGTTATTCTAATACCATCAAAAGAAGCAAGACAGCAGGCTTTTGAAAAAAGAAGGAGGAGAGTATAGTGGCAAATATTCTGGTCTGTGATGACGATAAAGCCATCGTGGAGGCGATAACCATCTATCTGGAACAGGAAGGATACCAGATTTTTAAGGCATATGACGGAGAGGAGGCGCTTCGCATCCTGCGGGGCCAGCCAGTAGATTTGTTGATCATCGACATCATGATGCCGAAACTTGACGGAATCCGGGCGACCTTAAAAATACGCGAAGAAAATCCTCTGCCTATCATTATTCTTTCGGCAAAGTCCGAGGACGCGGATAAGATCCTGGGACTGAATGTGGGAGCAGACGATTATGTGACAAAGCCTTTTAATCCATTAGAGCTTGTGGCAAGAGTAAAGTCGCAGCTTCGAAGATATACAAGGCTGGGAGCTGCGGTGAACAAAGAGAGCGGGCACATCTACGAGACAGGAGGATTAACTGTCAACGACGACCTGAAAGAAGTTCGGGTAGACGGAGAATTAGTGAAGCTCACACCCATTGAATACAACATTTTGCTTCTGCTTATTAAGAATCAGGGAAGGGTATTTTCCATTAACCAGATCTATGAAAATATCTGGAACGAAGAAGCGGTAGCGGCAGATAATACCGTGGCCGTGCATATCCGGCATATCCGGGAAAAAATCGAGATCAACCCACGGGAGCCAAGATACCTTAAGGTGGTATGGGGACTGGGCTATAAAGTGGAAAAATTGTAAGGCGGAAAGGAAAGGGATAAATATGAAAAGTAAAAACTACAGAAGCAATGGGGCAAAAGGTTTTTGGATCATTATTGCCCATATTGCAGCTATCGTGGCAGCCGCCTGTGCGGTGGTGAGCATTGTTATGTACGATGCAGGAAACGTGCTTTGGGATGAAAATAAAAGTTACGAGCAGTCGGAAAGATTTTCTTATCAATTCAGAAATTATGGGCTGGATGTGATAAACGGGCTGGTTTTACAGGAAAATTACGACAAACTGGAAAATGCTCCTTCTTCGGCAGTTATTGACCTGGAAGAATTTTCCCGGAGCGGAAGCAGCGAATACGCATTAGGAGAAATTTCCTATGAAAATAACTGGGGTCTGGCCTATTCTGTCAAAGATCTGATGGAGTGGGCACAGGAATGGTCGGGAAGATACTATAATACTACGGAGGCATCTCCTGTTGTAGAATGCATGGATGAAGCTGGAAATACCTATTATTTTTATTATGATGATTTTAAGGAACGGGCCCTTGACGGGGAAATAAAGCTTGAGCCATCCAGCTATACATACGGGGATGGGGAAGAAATTACAATGGAGGATCTGCTGAACGATTTCTACAGAGGATATTCCGATGTTATTGAGACGGCGGAAGATACAAAGACGGGGGCAGTTTACAACAATATTTCACTCAGCTCTGTAACACCTATTGAAGAAAAATTTGCGCCGGAAGGTGCAGAAAATCTTCTGGAAGTATTAAATACAAATTCTTATTGGAACGGCAGGCTGGACGAGGCTTACGAGGGATTGGACAGCCTTTTGAGTTTCCTTAGTGCTTATACACAGGACAGCGGAAACTATTTCGCGCAAAATCTTTCAGAAGGAGAAACAAATCTCACTTACCTTTATGCAGACAGGGAGACAAAAAGTGTAAGCACCAATAAAGAAGCATATGCCTCTTATGAAAATCTGGATGCATCCCTGAAAGAGATACAGGAAAACGGCGCATATACCATTATTTATCCGGATATCTCAGACAGCAGTACAAATCTTGAATATATAGAAAGAGATGCAGTTCTGCAGCTTTGGAACCATACGATAAAGTCAGGGCTTGGAACGCAGGATTTTGTTTTCGCTGTGGGAGTAGACACCTCTTTTCCTGTGGCGGATACTATGGGGACACAGGCAAATACTTATGAAACCTACAGAAGCTACGTGGTTTATGTAGCTATAGGCGGTGTGGTATCAGTGGTTCTGCTGCTGGTGAGTCTTGTATGGCTTACTGTGGCTGCGGGACGAAGGCCGGGAGATGAAGAGGTTCATCTAAATGCCTTTGACCACTGGTTTACAGAAATCGCAGCGGCAGTGATCGTGGGCATATGGGGCGGAGCCGTTATGGCGTTCGGATTTTCCTTGAACCATTTGGAAATAAGCGACTTGGCGGAAGTTTTCGTCTTTTCCACAGTAACAGCGGGTTTTACCATGATTCTTTTCCTTACAGGATACTTAAGCCTGGTAAGAAGGATAAAAGCGAAAACTTTATGGAAAAACAGTCTGCTGAGGTATCTCCTTCGGTTGTGTAAGAAAGTTTTAAAGAAGTTTGGCAGCTTTATGGAAATTTATTCAAAAAATACAGCCAGTAAAATAAAAATGACGGTTATCTCCATTGTCTTTCTGGGACTGCAGTTTTTGTTCTGTGGGATTATCTTTACCGGAGGCGCGGCGTTCCTTCTCCTGCTGGCTTTTATTGACATCGGGGCACTGGTATATGTGATCCGAAAAGCTGGAGGAAGGGATATCCTTCTGGAAGGACTAAAGAGGATCAGCGGGGGAGAACTGCAGTATAAGATTCCCCTGGAAAAATTGGACGGAGAGCAGAAGACCATGGCTGAATATATCAATAATATAGGCTCCGGGCTGGATGCGGCAGTGGAAAAAAGCGTGAAGAATGAGAGAATGAAAACAGAGCTTATCACAAACGTTTCTCATGACCTTAAGACTCCGCTGACCTCCATTATCAATTATGTGGATCTTTTGAAACGGGAAAATTTCACGGACGAAAAGATACAGGGATATCTTAACATTCTGGATGAAAAATCACAGAGATTAAAGGTTCTTACAGAAGATGTGGTAGAGGCATCCAAGGCCAGCTCCGGAAATATTAACCTGGAGATGAATGACATTGATTTTGTGGAAATGATCCAGCAGGTGATCGGAGAATTTGAAGAAAGATTTCAGAAAAGAAATCTTGTCATGATGGTACATTTTACAGATGAACCTTCTGTTATCTATGCAGACGGGCAAAGAATGTGGCGTGTTCTGGAAAACATTTTCAGTAATGTAGTGAAATATGCCATGGAGGGAACGAGAGTTTACGCGGAAGTGACAAATGCAGATAAAAAGATAACCTTTTCTCTTAAAAATATTTCCGCACAGCCCTTAAATATTTCTCCTGATGAGCTGACGGAGCGTTTTATCAGAGGAGATGTATCCAGAAATACAGAGGGCAGCGGACTGGGACTTTCCATTGCAAAAAGCCTTACAGAGCTCCAGGGAGGAGAATTTAAACTGTATCTGGACGGCGATCTATTTAAGGTCATGATCACCTTTGCGGCGAAAGCGAAGGGGACACAGAACAAAAGCGAACCGGGAAAAACGAAGGACAGCATTTAAGACGAAGAAGATATAAATAGAGACTGCCGGCAGGTAGAAACCTGTCTGCCAGGAGTCTGGATGCCAAGGGACAGATCAAACGATCTGTCCCTTACTTCATTTTACTGGTATCCTCATAAAACAACAGATTTTTTGCTGAGTTTTCCCTGGACGGTATTCGTGGTTTTACCGATTGCTTGCAACTCTTCCTACAAATAAATATAATGATAATGAGAAAAACAGATACAGTAAACCAGATTTCCTAAAAGGATGTGAACGATAAATGGAAAATAAAACAATGATGCAGTTTTTTGAATGGTATCTCCCGGAAAATGGCCTTCACTGGAGCCGCTGCAGCGCACAGGCGAAGGCGCTTAAAGAGGCGGGGATCAATATGATCTGGCTGCCGCCGGCATATAAATGGGCGGGAGGAAAGGCAAGCGTGGGATACGATGTGTACGATACCTATGATCTGGGTGAGTTTGACCAGAAGGGGACGGTGCACATCCGGATTCGGGCATGGCGGTTCTGCTTACAGATGAAAAGGCTGGCTCTAAGAAAATGCAGGTGGGACAGCGCTTTGCCGGAATACGGTTTTTCGACGCCATGAGGCGTTTTTCCCATCCTGTAGTGATCGACGAAAAGGGAGAAGGAGAATTTCTGGTAAACGGGGGCTCTGTGTCCGTGTGGATTCCCGAGAAAGCATACGAAAAAATATACGCACAGGTGGAGTAACGGCCGCTGCAGATCCCGCAGGGGCAGCAGGACATGGAAGCCGGGCAAAATGACCGTATATGCAAATAAAAACTGGATTATCAGTTGCGAAAGTGTTTGCGGTGAATTATAATGTTGACAAATTGCTGCGTCAGCACATTGAAGTGCTGGCGGGATGACGGCAGGTAAATACTGCATGCGGGCCTGTATTCGAGGAGAAAAAAGAATGAGAGTGGAAAAAACAATGGAAAGGTATTCTCTAAAAGGGGCGGATATTGACGATATTTCCGGGAAAATACAAAATTTTCTGGGAAAACTGGATATGGAACCTAAAAATATCACCAGGATCCGTTTGTCCATGGAGGAGATCTTGCTTAATATGCGGGAGCATTTTGGGGAAGATATTCCCTGTATCCTTACCATGGGGAAAAAATGGGGAAGACCTTTTATTATGATGGAAATTCAGGGGGAGAGGTTTAACCCTCTGGAAGAGAAAGAAAAGACAGATGAGTATGGCGACTGGAGCAGAAAGCTTCTGGTAAATATGGGGCTGACTCCCCAGTATATCTTTAAGAACGGCAAAAACCAGATTCTATTAAAGCTTAATAAAAAGCAGATGAATCCGGTCCTGAAGCTGGTGCTTGCCGTAGTTCTCGCGATGGTGTGCGGAATTGCAGGAAGAATGCTGCCCGCTGATATAAGGACAATGATCGGGGACGGCATCCTGACGCCTGTTTTCGACACTTTCCTGGGCGCCTTAAGTACGGTGGCAGGCCCTATGATCTTTTTGTCGGTGGCATGGGGAATCTACAGCATCGGAGACACAGCTACCCTTGGCGTGATCGGAAAAAAGATGATGCTGCGGTTTACCGGGGTGACATTTTTACTGACAGCAGTGTCGGTTGTTATGAGCCTTCCCTTTTTTAAGGTGAATATGTCTGTGAAAAATATGGAAAGCTCTCAATTTGGAAGCGTATTCCAGATGCTTCTGGATATTGTACCCGATAATGTGGTACAGCCTTTTGTAGAAGGAAATTCCCTGCAGATCATTTTGATCGCAGCGGTCATAGGGATCGCCCTGCTGATCCTGGGAGAACAGACCGCGACGGCTGCTAAATTCGTAGAGCAGGCAAATTATGTCGTTCAATATTTAATGGAGCTGCTCAGTGCGATTGTACCTTTTTTCATCTTTATAAGCCTGTTCCAGATGATGCTTTCGGATTCCCTGGATCAGATTGCGGGGGCATGGAAGCCGGTTGCCGTCTATGTGCTGCTTGTGTTTGTGCTTTTAGGGGTGGTGCTGGTATATGTTTCCATAAAAGAAAAAGTAAATCTTGTATTATTAGTCAGAAAGATGCTGCCAACCTTTTTGATCGCACTGACTACGGCGTCTTCTTCGGCTGCTTTTGGCGTAAACATGAACTGCTGTGAGGAAAAGCTGGGAATAAATTCACGCATTACGAATTTTGGAATCCCTTTGGGAATTGTTATGTATATGCCGGGAACAGCCATTAATTTTCTCATTGTAGGAATGTATATGGCAGAATGTTACCAGGTGGAGATGAACCTGTCCTGGATGCTGATCGCAATATTGATCAGCGGAATCCTGGCAATCGCTGCGCCGCCGGTACCAGGCAGGGGACTGACCTGTTATACGGTTATGTTTTTGCAGTTGGGGATTCCGGAAGAGGCGCTTGCCCTGACCATGACGCTGGATTTGATCTTTGACTTTGTGGCTACGGCAGTCAGCCAGACATTCTTACAGGCGGAACTGGTCCTTCTGTCAGACAAGCTGGGACTTATGGACCGGAAAAGACTGTGTGAAGACAAATGATGCACAAGAAAATGACCGGAGGCAGCGGGAGAAACTGCTGGTGAAATCCGCTCATGCTTGATTATTCTATGGAAATCAACTATAATGAAGCATATCGTGCCCTTTGCCGCACCTACCGCGGCAGGAACAGAATAAAACGGCCCGCTTATGACTGGTTTGGCCAGGGCGGGAATTTAGAAACTTAAAGGAGATGTGCAGGATGGCTGCCCATCTGAGTGCCCAGAATGGAGGAAATGTAAATGAAACTATATGACACCGGCATTTACCTGGTGAACGGCTGCGAGATCGTAGAAGAAAAGCAGGCTTCACTTCCTGTATCCAAAGAAGCCGCTGCAGAAAACACTATCGCATACGGCATCTTAAAAGACCATAATACTTCCGGAAATATGGAAAAATTACAGATTAAATTTGATAAACTGACTTCCCATGACATTACTTTCGTTGGGATTATCCAGACAGCCCGTGCTTCTGGCCTGGAAAAATTTCCGGTTCCGTATGTTCTGACAAACTGCCATAATTCCCTTTGTGCAGTAGGCGGAACCATCAATGAAGATGACCATATGTTTGGCCTCACCTGCGCGAAAAAGTACGGAGGAGTTTACGTACCGCCTCACCAGGCCGTTATTCATCAGTATGCAAGAGAAATGCTTGCCGGAGGGGGCAAGATGATCCTTGGTTCTGACAGTCATACCCGCTATGGCGCTCTTGGTACCATGGCAATGGGAGAAGGCGGCCCGGAGCTTGTTAAGCAGCTTCTTTCCCAGACATATGATATCAATATGCCCGGTGTCGTGGCTATATATTTAAAGGGAACTCCCCGTCCGGGCGTAGGACCCCAGGACGTTGCCCTTGCCATTATCGGAAAAGTATTTGCAAACGGTTACGTAAAGAATAAAGTTATGGAATTCGTAGGTCCGGGAGTGGCTAATTTAAGTGCAGATTTCCGTATCGGAATAGACGTTATGACCACAGAGACTACCTGCCTTTCCTCTATCTGGCAGACAGACGAAAAGATCCGGGAGTTTTATGCGGTTCATGGAAGGGAAGAGGAGTACAAAGAGTTAAAGCCAGGTCAGGTGTCATATTACGACGGCTGTGTGGAGATAGATCTGGAAGAAATCAAACCAATGATCGCTATGCCTTTCCATCCCAGCAATACATACACCATTGATGAGTTAAAAGAAAACCTTTATGACATTCTGGCAGATGTGGAGAAAAAAGCTCAGGTAAGCCTGGACGGAAAGGTTCCATTTACGCTTCAGGATAAAGTAGTGGACGGAAAGCTTTACGTGGAGCAGGGGATCATTGCCGGCTGTGCAGGCGGCGGCTTTGAAAATATCTGTGCGGCAGCGGATATCCTTCGGGGAGCAAGTATCGGTTCCGATGCCTTTACCTTAAGTGTTTATCCTGCAAGTACGCCTATTTATATGGAACTTGCCAGAAACGGCGTCCTGGCAGATCTTCTTGCTACAGGTACTGTGGTAAAAACAGCCTTCTGCGGACCTTGCTTCGGGGCTGGGGATACTCCGGCAAATAATGCCTTCAGTATCCGCCATACTACCAGGAACTTCCCTAACCGTGAAGGGTCTAAGATCCAGAATGGACAGATTTCTTCTGTGGCTCTTATGGATGCCCGCTCTATTGCAGCTACGGCAGCAAATAAAGGATTTCTTACCTCAGCGGAGGAATACACAGGAGATTACAGGAAGCAGAAATATTTCTTTGATAAGACGATTTATGAAAACCGTGTATTTGACAGCAAAGGCATCGCAGATCCAAGCGTGGAGATTCACTTTGGTCCGAACATCAAGGACTGGCCGTCCATGCCGGCTCTTGCAGAAAACCTTGTGTTGAAAGTAGTTTCTGAGATCCATGATCCAGTCACCACTACGGATGAGCTGATTCCTTCAGGAGAGACGTCCTCCTTCCGTTCAAATCCTCTGGGTCTGGCAGAGTTTACTCTTTCCCGTAAGGACCCGGCATACGTAGGACGGGCTAAGGAAGTACAGAAGGCGCAGCAGGCTATTTCAGAAGGAAAATCTCCGGTAGAGGCACTGGCTGAATTAAAACCTGTATTAGATACGGTAAAGGGTGTCTTTGCAGATGTAAATGAAAAGAATATAGGCGTTGGCAGTACGATTTTCGCAGTTAAGCCAGGAGACGGTTCAGCCCGCGAACAGGCTGCATCCTGTCAGAAAGTCCTGGGAGGATGGGCGAATATTGCAAATGAATATGCTACAAAGAGATACCGCTCAAATCTGATCAACTGGGGTATGCTCCCCTTCCTCATTAAAGAGGGCGAACTTCCATTTAAGAATGGGGATTATCTGTTTTTCCCGGAGATCAGAAAAGCAGTGGAAGAAAAGGCAGACGTTGTTAAAGGTTACGTAGTAAAGGGTGGAGAACTGAAAGAATTTCAGGTAACACTGGGTGAACTTACACAGGATGAACGGGAAATCATCTTGAAAGGCTGTCTGATCAATTATAATAGAAGATAAAAAACGATCACGCCGGTACGCTTATGTGCCGGCGTGATCGTTTACTCCGTGAAAACTTTTAGAAAGTTTAAATTTTCTAAAAATTATGTAAAATTTAAATAAATAACAGTTTTAAATGTATTCAGAACATATAAAAATAATTTATTTTAAAAATAATGAAAAAATGTGTTGACAAATAAGAGGCGTGGTGGTATTATAATCACATCAAAAGAAAACAACCTAATCAAAAGAAATTCATTCAATTCATAGTATAAATGTTACAATGAAAAGGATGAAAAGAGGAAAGGATAGGGTGAGTCCAGTGGGAAAGTAGAAGAAATCCATCAATATGAGCAAGTGATAGGAACCGTATTTCCTGCAAGAAAGACCTGATACACGATAAATAGTAAAGAAGAAAATCCTGATAAGAAGAAAGCTCTAAAGAGCACAGGAAAAGATTTTGTATCCTAGGTATATAGAAACGGTTACTCATATTGAATAACTATCACGAACCTGATACAAAGAGTTTGGTAAATGTGTAAAGAAACATTTATTAAAAGGTATAACTCCTTATTTTAGAATTTCGTCTGGAAGAAGAGTTCCAGAGAAGTTTAAAGATAAATAAGAAAGATACTTTGAGATCCATATTAGCAACATTAGGATATGAATCGAAGCTTTGCATCAGAAGAATATCTTTTCACACAGGATATTAAAAAGGAAGAAATACACAAGGAACTTTTTCACAGAAGATGCTTATCTGTCAGGTTTGAATATATTCACAAAAGTGAAAGTTATTTAAGGAACAGATGAAGTATTAAAGTGTATAAGCAGTTAGGGATTTAAGAAGTTAAGTTCATAATTGCTGAAAAGCCAAAGAAAAAGTATATCCGTTATTTCTCCAAAAAAAGAATTATAATCCGTGAAATTATAATTCAAAAATCTATTAACTTTCTAAATAAATCGAATGATACTTAAATCATATCGTTTATGAGCAGGAAATAACGAAAGATATGTACATATAGAAGAAATAAAAAACTGAATATAGAGAATTGATTTCTAAGATATATCAAGTAGGGTATATAGAAAGAATCAATTATATAAACAGAAGAATGAAAGGATAAAAAATTTGAATAAAGAAGATTGTTAAGACGGTCATCATTTTTGAAATAAGTAAAAAGTGATGACCGTCTTTCTGTATTCTGCGTATGTTTTTCGATGGGGTTTTATAGGCTGGAAGACTTTTGGGTGTTGATTTGAAATCCAAGAAAGGCAGCCCCCGAGGGCGTTACCTTAAATTCCATTTT
>CALIZJ010000098.1 GCA_938028845.1 uncultured Blautia sp. | reverse complement strand
TTATCGGCAAAATTGATTGAATGATACCAATATCTTTAACTATGTGATACCGGAAAATCATTGCCCGATATTATAAGTATTATTCAGATGAGCGAGTTATATGGGTTAAGCCTTGATGAATTGGTGAAAGGAGATGAAACATTGTTGAAAAAAATAGAAAAAGACGTCAGGACTGTTAAGGCAGAGAAACAGATCATAAGGTTTGCATGGATATCTATTGTAATAGGTACTATTCTAATTATTCTTGGAGAAATATTTAAGGGGAATCCATTCATTGATTTTATGAACGGAGCATTGCCCTGGATTCTTCTTGGTCTGATGATTTTATCAGCTATTTTATATCTTAATAAAGAAGAGAAGGAATAAAGAGCAGCAAGCTAAAATCAGTCTGCTCCCTCTCCATGATTCCTTCATATAGCTGATTCATCAATCCATCCTTTATAAATATGGAATTCTACAAATTATAAAACACAGCATCCGGATCAAAACTGTTTTTTCTGCAGCTCCATTTTAAAATAAACCATATCCACAAGCTGTTTTCCACATTCAAAGATGGGCTGATCGTAATTATCCACAAAAAAGTTTTTAACCCTATGGGATATGTGGAAACCGCACTTCTCATAAAAAGGCAGCGTCAGCGGGCTTTCTCCGGTTCCTGCCTGGAGATACTGGAAGCTGCCTTTATATTTTTCTTTTATAAACTGGATCAGCAGCTTCCCATATCCTTTTCTCTGGCAGTCCGGCCTTACGGCTATATTTTTGATTTCCAGGACTCCCCCGCCCTCATCTGTGACCACACAAACTGCCTTTACTTCCTCATCCAGCAGGGCATATAAAGTCCCTCTCTCCAAATATCTGTCGATCATGCTTTCCTGCTCATCCCCCAGCAGCAAAAGAGGAAGAACACTCTTTTTATTTTCCTTGATCTCTTGGATTTTCATGGCTTCACTTATCCTTTCTCCTCTTTTCTGATAATAAAATTCTATCCATTTTCCCCAGGAAAAGCCTCTGCATAGGCAATTATCTGATCATCCCACAGATAGACAAAGGCATCCATCGATCAGCCTTACAGCATTTTATATACTGTACCTACGGTCAATCTTTGAATGCCTTAATGATCCGATCATCCGGTGACAATAAGTCACTCTTGTCCGAACGGAACCAGATCCTTCACCGCATCTGCCGGAAGAATCTCCTGATCGTCATTATCGATATTGATCAGTTTATATCTGTCATTTCCCATTCCCAGCTCTTTCATATAGGAAAGCTGGCGCAGGCCATGACGGGACTCGATCCGCTCTACCAGGTCATGATGCTCCTCTTCTTTCATGGCATATACAATGTCAATGCATGCCTGGTCTGCCGCCAGGATATCTAAGGACGCGCAGATACCTACGTTAGGCGTTACCACCGGGGAAGCCAGCACGCCTTCACAGTCACAGGAAACGGACATATTGCGCATTACATTTACATATGTGATATTTTTTCCAAAATGATCTACTACTGCCTTTGTGGATTCTGTCATTCTCTCCATAAATTCTTCATCGCTGATGTCCCACTGGTCATCCTGTCCCGGAGTAGTATGGATCATAGCCTTTCCGATCTTTCCATCCGCACAACCGATACCAATGTTCTTATTAGAACCGCCGAATCCGCCTTTGCTGTGACCTTTAAAATGCGTCAGGGCAAAGAGAGAATCATAATTAGAAAGATTTTTGCCCATATACATTTCTGTGAACCATTTTCCATCTTTTACAGGATAAGGAACCGCTCCGTCTTCATCCATAATATCCACCGGCGCAAAAGTCCATCCATTTACTTTTAAAGTTTCTCTGTGTTTTTCTGTAGTATCCCGGTCGCCGGCATAGTAAGAATTCGTTTCAATAATAACCGCGTCCGGAAGATCCTTCTGGATCAACTCCTCTACCCATGGCCTGGGAATAATGTTCGGGCCGTCTTTTTCTCCGGTATGAAGCTTAATGCCAATCTTACCTGTCATGTTCTCATTTACCCGCGCATAAATTTTACGAAGCCCCTGTGCGGAAAGATCACGGGTAAAATATACGATTGACTCCTTCCCGCTTCGTTCCTCGTATGGAATGTAGTGCTCTCCGCCTGTTCCTGGCACTGCTTTTTTGTTTTCCATTACCATTACCTCCTTTTATGAACTTAATCTGTCAGTTTTCTTTCGGATCTTGGAACAAAATTTTTGATACCGGATCGCTTATATTCATTATAACAGTTTTGCCAAAAAACTGTAAATACTTGTATCCTATGTATTCCCATGCCTACAGGGTATTGATTTAATCTAAACCTGCATTTATCTCATTTTTCCAAAAAATCTGCGTCTTTTTTACCTTATTCTTCGTTATATTTAATAGAATGTTTTACACTTTTCGACATATTTATGATATATTAATATGGCAACATAAAATTAGGGGGACGGACATTGGAACATTCATTTTATCAACTGGCATGGTTTTTTATTATTTATTCTTTTCTGGGATGGGTGCTCAGCACCATTGTATCCGCATTTCGGGCCAAAAAATTCGTAGATATAGGCTTTCTTTTCGGACCTTACTGCCCGGCGTATGGATTCGGAGGGCTTTTATTTGCCGTCTTCCTTTCTGACCTGCACAATGAAATCTTTTTCCTCTTCCTGGGAGGTGTGGTTTTATCCTTTATCGTGGGTATCACCACCGGTTTTCTTTTGGAACGGATTTTTCATCATAAATGGTGGGATTTTTCTAAGAAAAAGTTCCAGTTTGAAGGCTACGTGATCCTTCCTTTGATGATCCTGTGTGGCCTTGGAGCGGTTCTCTGCGTTCTTTTTCTTAATCCCCTTTTAAGTGAAGGAATCTCCCTGATTCCCTCCGCATTGGGAAAGATTATCATTACCGTAATATACGCCGTATTTGCCGTGGATCTTCTGGCAACTGTTACCAGCGTCCTTACCCTGCAGTATCGGCTGAATAAAATAGAAATTCTGGAAAATATCTCGGAAAATCTGGAAAAAGCATCCGATATCCTCGGCAAAGGACTGGCCGGATGGACTTTAAGACATTTCACAAGGGCTTATCCTAATCTGGAAGCGAAAAAGCTGCTGGCCGCGCGGCAGGAGCACGAACAGCAAGTGGAAGAAGCGAAAGAAAAGGCAGGAGTATTTGCGGTAGGCTGCTCCTTTTATAAGCTGGCTTGTCTGTTTTTCCTAGGCTCTTTTATTGGGGATATCGTAGAGACCATCTTCTGCTACATAACCATGGGATATCTTATGAGCCGCAGCAGTGTAGTGTACGGGCCCTTCAGCGTAGTTTGGGGATTCGCCTGCGTCCTTTTGACCGCTATCCTTTACCAGTACCGGAATCGCAGCGACAGCTATATATTCATCTTCGGCACCGTCTTAGGCGGTACCTATGAATATGTTTGCAGCGTTCTTTCAGAACTGGTTTTCGGCACTGTGTTCTGGACCTATAAGCATATACCCTTTAACCTGGGCGGAAGGATAAATCTTTTATTCTGCTTTTTCTGGGGAATTGCCGCTGTTATCTGGTTAAAGGCTTTATACCCCTTTCTTTCCAACCTTATCGAAAAAATACCGAAAAAGATCGGGAAAATTCTTACCTGGATCATGCTCATTTTTATGATCTTTAATATGCTGCTCTCTGCATTCGCCTTAATGCGGTATTCTGAGAGGAACACGAATTCCACACCGCCATCCAACCATCTGGAGACAATCCTGGATGAACATTTTCCTGACAGCCGTATGGAAAAAATTTATCCCAAGGCAATCATTGTAGACAAATCCTGACTTTCATTTATAAAGAAAGGGGAACTGTCCCAAAAGCCAAAATCTATTTCCATACCCGCGCAGATTTATAAACCTGCGGTATATGAAAGACGTGTCACACATGGTATTCCTTGTATGGCACGTCTTTTTTTATCTTTTTATTCTTATTAAATCAGCCAAATCTGGAAACTTTTACATCATAGGATCCAATCCCAATGCCGGATGTCCTTTTTCTGTGAGAAATGCAACTAAGGTCTCCGGATCTGTCGCTATGGTCTCGTCGCCGATCATATCAGTAAAGTTCTCGATTCCATACAGCTCCTTCGCCGTCTCATTTAATCTCTCCGCAACAAAATCCTTCAGTTCCTTTGGCATCCATACAATTCTCTGTACACCGCCCTCTGCTTTCATAAATTTCTTAGAAGAAATAAAGTGTTTTCCATGTCCCATAAATCCAGGTGTCTGCACACCGCCGCCTGTCATAGAAGCAAGTTCCGGGAAGGTCATTCCAAGAGGAGTCATACCTGCATACTCTCTGTTTGCAATACATACACCGTTGGAGAAAGGCTCAATGCCGCAGATACACTCAAAGCATCCGCAGGAAGTCATCGGCTTTTCCATAATGGAATATAAAGAGACGTCATCCAGGGCTCCCTGGGAAAGCTTACGGACTGCCTCATTTACATCCTCATATTCCCCGATTCTTTCATCGATAACTCTCTCTTTCGTGATCACCTGACAGGGGCCATTTGGATCCAGTTCATTGGTCGCCTTAGCATCCAGCCAGGAAACTGCTCCGCAAAGGCCCAGTCTTTCCGGTGTAACCACACATACATGGCTTGGAGAAAAGGCCTGGCATAAGATACAGCTATAATACACATCCACAGCCTCATCCGTCAAAGTCCGCAGCCTGTCATCCCTTTTGTTAAAGGTGGGAACCGCTATCTCATGGCGGATCCTGGTACATTCCGCCGGATCTGTGTAAATAATCACTTCACATTTATCCACAACTGCCTCAAACTCATTTTTCACAGAAGCATAAAGAACTTCTCCAATGTGTTTCAAACGGAATCCCGCCTGAAAAGCCGCTTTTCCAATACGGATACGCTGCATATCTCTTTGTCCTGTATGGTACACGCCCTCAATGCAGTTAATATAGTTATGGAATTTACGCTCGATAACTGGCTCAAAATCTGCCTGCATAGACTTTCCAGCCACTTTTACCACATAGGCAATACTATTTTTGCTGCCTTCTTCCATTTCATCTACATCCGGGCCTATAATGGTAATTTTATGATCCTCTATCTCAGAGGCATCCGCAGTCTGCACCAGCTCTGCACAGTCCACACGGGAACCGTCGAACTCCACCTGCATATCCTTACGTCTTATAATCTCCCCTTCAAAAGCAGAGGCAAAGGCAACCGGAATATCGATCTTGGTAATTTTTATTTTAATGTTTCTCGCTTCAAGGGAGGTAGTGTTAAACTTATTTACATCCGCCTGTACGATCAGGCTTTTTGGAACGCGGAAAATATTTTCCGTTTCGTTTGTGATCACCGGGAATCCTAAGGCAATAGCCCCGGCTCCGCAGGAGACAGTCACATCATCAAGAGGAGCAAAAGCATTTACAAAGGCAGGAACACGTTCAAAAGTATACTTCATCAGTCCTTCTGCGTCTCCCGGCGTAATATTTCCAAAGATCAGGGCGGCCCTTAAAGCTACGGAGACCGCATGGATCACAGCAGTGATCTCTTTTCCCAGAGGAATGACACGGACATTTGCCCCGGTATTCATTCCAGCCTGTTCTACCTGATCGCAAATCTCTCCCACCAAAGTCACCAGAATTCCCTGGGCCTGATAAGACTTGACCAGATTCACCGCATCCTCTGTCTCAGGAGCTTTTCCAATCAAAACAGCCACACCGGGAATGTCCCCTGTTACCAGCGGCACTCCAAGCTCACGGATTGCTGCATCCGGCAGATGTCCATACAGAGGCTGTTCATAAGGCTGTGCCCCATCCACATACTTTAATGCTTCTAAAAATTCCGCACAAAGGGCCGTAGCTACTCCGGACATAAATGCATCGTTTAAGCGGGGTTCTCTTGTCATTAAACTGGCGATAACCGGAAGCGCCTCTTTCATTTCTTTTAAATTTGTTATTTTTGTCCCTGTCACAGCATAATAACAAGGAAGTCCATATGCAGTATCCGGAAGGCTGACCGCCTTCTCCTCTCCATACTGTCCTGCCGCATTTTCTACAGCCTGCTGTGTCAGCCCGTAAACAGCGTCATTTCCACTAAAAACTCTATCAAATAATGTCACAGCCGTATCCTCCTTAAATTCCCAGTGCCACACGTTTTTCTTCGATTCTTGCGATCATTGCGTCTCCCAGTTTCTCGATATCTGTTTCCACTGTATAGGCAGCTTCCACCCAGTCACGGATGCCTTCTGTCAGCCACCATACCATCTGGTCAGAACCTGTCACCTGAGGCTCTACGCCCAGGAAAGTATCGATTCCTGTTGCTACCACGTAATTACCGATGGATACTGCCTTTTCCGACATCCATTCTGGCGCGCATCCTACGATGGGAAGCTGGGAAATATTCAATCCCGAATCCTTGGAAAGCTTTGAAGCCAGCACTACCATACGGCTGATATCCACACAGGAGCCCATATGAAGTACAGGAGGGATATCTGCAAGTTCACAGACCCTCTTTAAGCCTGCGCCGCATAAATTCTTTGCCTCTTTGTCCATCAGGCCTGCCCTTGCCGCTGCCTGGGCGGAACAGCCGGATAAGATCACGATAATATCGTTTTTGATCATCTTTTTCATGAGCTCGATATGTGCGGAATCCGGACGTACACGTGGGTTATTACAGCCAACCATGGCAACTGCCCCTCGGATGACGCCTGAGGTAATACATTCGATCAAAGGTTTTGTCGTGCCGGTAACGTCTACCTGTGAGTTGGTCACTCCGTCCAATGTTTTTACAATCGCCTCCACAGAGTAGCCCACTGTGGCTTTTTGCTTTATCTGTGGAATATGTACCAGTTCTTTTTTACGGTTCACAAAATTTTCCACTGCCGTTCTTACAATATTTTTTGCATTTTCTCCTGCATTGTCCGCATCAAAACGGATAAATTCTGAATCTGGCATTTGCGCGATGGGAGAGGTGGTGATAAATTTCGTGTGGAAACATTTGCTTAATGGTCCAAGTGCAGGGAAAATACACTGTACGTCTACCACGATGGCTTCACAGGCTCCGGTCAGAACCACATTTTCCTGCTGAAGGAAATTTCCTGCCATAGGGATACCTCTTCGCATGGCAACTTCGTTTGACGTACAGCAGACGCCTGCCACATTGATCCCTTTTGCTCCTACGGATTTTGCCAGTTCCAGCATCTCCGGGTCTTCCGCGTAATCGCAGATCATCTCAGACAAACTTGGATCATGGCCATGTACGATAATATTTACTTCATCCTCTTTCATAACCCCAAGATTTGCCTCTGTGTCCACAGGTCTTGGTGTTCCGAACATTACATCAGAAAATTCTGTTCCCGCCATAGAGCCGCCCCAGCCGTCAGACATACCGGAACGCAGGGACTGGCGCACAAGCGCCTCTGCTTTGCTGGAGTTTCCCATATGGGTCATATGCATGGCAGTAGCCACTTCACGGTCAATTGCCCTTGGTTCGATTTCCGCATCTCTCCAAAGTTTCTGGGTGTGTTCGGGCGCGCGTTTCAGCCATCTCTGAACGCCATGGGGCTTTCCATACTCTAAAAGAGCAAGCTCAGCCATCTCATGAGCCAGATCGTAAATATCTCTTCCTTCTGTCTCCACGCCCCATTCTTTTGCGATACGCAGCAGTTTTTCCGGGTCTTTTACCTTATAGTTTCCATCCGGCGCTACGTGTGTCAGGGTATGACAGATTTCCCGTCCATGATCCGAATGGGTAGCCGCTCCGCCTGCTGTAAATCTTAAAAAATTTCTTCCTGCAATACCATGGGCATCACACCCGCAGATTCCCCTTGGCGCTTTCGGGGTAATACGGCAGGGTCCCATAGAACAGATCCGGCAGCAGATTCCTTTTTCCCCAAACTTACAGTGAGGTGTCTGGTTTTTTACACGCATCTGCCAGGAATCCGCGCCTACCTTCTTCCCCGTTTCCAGAAGCCGCTCTGTGGCAGCTTCAAATTCTTCCACTGAAGTCAACTGAAATTCACTCATATTATTTTTCCTCCGCGTTTTTAGAGCTTAACCTGCGTCTTTTTAAGACATCTCCTCTTGTTATAATTGTAACAATATATGGGACGTTTACCTATCAACTGTTGTTTTCTGTATGTCAACTTTTTATTGATGCCATAACGCGAAGGGGATTTCTATGATATGAAAAAGTAGATTTTCATGCTGTGAAAGTGCTGGAGGCGGGATTTTTGTATCAGAAAATTATTAGGGAAAAAGCCCTTCCCATAAAGATAAAAGAACCAGAAAGATCCTCTTGAAATCTTCCCGGTTCTTTGGTTTTTATATGCGCTCTGCTGGTTACTTTATGGGCTGGTTTTATTTCATTTCACTGTAATTTTCTTTAAAGGCGACCATTGGCTATATATGTTCCTATAATTATCCTTTTTATACGCCCGTACTCCCAAATAATACCTTCCCGGCTGAACCTTCTTCAATACAACTGTCGTGTTATCAGCCTTATCCCATACTGACGTGACCTCCTTCGCCGGTACGGGCACCGCTGCTGTAGAACTGTCATTTTTTTTCGTTCCCTTGGCGAGTACAACAGAATATTCGTCCGCCCCTTTAGGAACATTCACAGTTACGCGAAGATTTCTCCCCGATTGTGTCACAGAACGGATGGATGGACGTGCCGGTGTGTCCACCTTTACCGTTGCCTGTATTACATCAGACCATTCACTGTAATTTTTCTTATTTCCCGCAACGCTCAATGCCCTTGCTCCGATATAATAAGTTCCTTTGTTTACGTTTCGGAATACCACCTTATTTCCAGTCTGACCGATAGCGATCCTTCCGTTCTTTCCGGAACGGACAGGCACGCCGTTCTTATTTTCCGTACCTAAAACACAGTAATAGGCATCTCCTTTAAAAGGACTGAATTCTACTGTGATCATATTTTTATAAACCGTTACTTTCTTTATCTCCGGTGCGAAAGCCTCACTGACAAACGGCAAATTGTGTGCTCTGGCATATTCCTGTGCGTAAGAGCCTTCTTCCACATACAAAACCACATTAGGACAATTATCAAATGTGTCCTCCGCTATCACCTGCACATCTGCAGGAATATAGATTTTTTCCAGATTTGTACATTCTGCAAAAGCTTTTATGTCTATCAGCTTTGTAGCATCTGAAACGATCACTGTTTTTATCTCACTGCATCCATAAAATGCCTTTCTTCCGATTATCGAACATCCCTTTAGTCCGTCCTCCGTCAAATCTACTACTTCTTTTTCCCCAGAATAGTCAATGATCGCCGTATCGAGACTTCCCCAGTCTCCTGAGCCAGCCGTCATGCCTTCATAACTGCCCTCAAGCAGCGTTGCTCCATCCTCATAAAACAGCAGACCATCTTCCCAGCTGACACTTAGAAATGGATAAGGGAAATCACTGCCGCTTGGCGGAACAATGCCGGACACCAGAACCTTCGAATCCGGATCAAAGGCATCATAGGCTATCGTCGCCCCTTCTTTCTGTTCCGCGTACAAATCCGCCAGCTTATGGCACCCGCGAAAAGCATTGCTTTCTATAGTCACCCCAGTCCCAATAGAGACACTCCGCAAATTCGCACAATTCTCAAAAGCCCGTTCCCGGATAGTGCCTATCTTCAAACCCGTAAATGCACTTACAGACACCACATTGGTATATCCTGCAAACGCAGCCTCCCCGATCTCCGTCACAGGCTTTCCCTGATAAGTCCCGGGAATCTTTATTTGTTCTTTATCCACACCTTTTACTACCCGATAGCTGTCTGTTTCCTCCATATACTCATATTCCAGACCTTCTGTTCCTTCATTTTCTGTATCTTCCCCTGAGGAGAAAGTCTCTTCCGTCCCTCCTTCGCCTGACGAGAACAACTCTGTCTGCTCCTTCGTGCCATCTCCGAAAGAAGCCAGCGCCTCTTCCTGAGGTTCTTCATCCGGCTTATCCTGATTTTCCTCCTGGGTAAGTCCGGCATCTGGCTCCGTTTCCCCTTCTCCGGTTCCACTAAGCGTTTCATTTCCGGAGCTTTCAGAATATACTTCCACCTCCCCGCCGGTCTCTTCCGTCAGGATTTCCTGTTCCGCGCCTTCTGGAATCTGTGCACCAAATACAGGATAATTCATGCTCATACCTAAAACGCCTGCAAGCACCATTCCCATTAACTTTTTCTTCTTCATAAAACCTTCTCCTTTCATCAAAAAGTGCCTTGTCAGCTCCTACCACAGCCAGCTCTTTTAGCCGCTGTGATTTCTAATATTTTCCTTTCACTTATATAATGCTTGAAAAGGCCATTTTATTGCATAAACCCAAAATTTTTTTTAAAAAATCCTTAAAAAAGAACCGTATCTGAACTATAGTTCAGACCGGTTCCTCTTCCTGAATCCTCTGCTTTCATATCCCAACAGAATTCACTCTAATATAGATGCGATCACTTCCGGCAGTTGAAAAAAAGTATCCACTCCTGGGACGCCTTCCACCCTGCCGAAACCAAAACGGCAGTGAATAAAAGGCACTCCCGCCTTGGCCGCGCTTTTATAATCCATGACCGTATCTCCTACATATACCGTCTGGTCAATTTTATTGCGCGTTATCACCATCCGGATGTTTTCATCCTTTGCCTTTAAGGTGGTGCCATAATCTTCCGTATCCTCAAACAAATCTTCCGTATGGCTCCAGGTGAGGAAATCCTCTATGTACCCCACCTGGCAGTTGCTGACAATATAAAGGGAATACTTCTCCCGCAGCCTTTCTAAAGTCTCCTGTACTCCCGGATATATCCTTCCTCCGGAGTGCTTCAGATACTCCACCTCATAGGCACAGCATTCTTCTCCTAATTTTCTCCGCACTTTTTCATCCGGAATCTGTGGAAACAGTTCATCCCCGAAAACATCCATTGTCCTTCCGCACAGACGCCTTACATCCCCTTCGTTTACACTTAGGTGAAACTCCTTTAGGTCAGTTCTCACCTTCGTAAGATATTCATTCCAGGAATCTGCAATGGCTTCGCAGGCATCCCATAAAGTTCCGTCAAGATCAAAAATCACACCTTTTTTCATGCCTTCTCCTATTCTGTCTTAAATATTTCTTTCAGCACCCTGCCGTCTGTATTTTCCATTTTTAGTCCCAATGCTGCCGCAAAGGTAGGCGCCTCGTCCGCCAGGCTGCACCTGTCCATAACCACGCCGCTTTTTATAGACGGACCAAAAGCGATCATGGTCGGGGAGGGTCCTTTATCCGGATGATGTCCATGGGTCGCATGACCGAACCGGTAATCCGAAGTATCAAATCCCCGCACCAAAGACCCCTTCCAGTCTCCTCCGAAGGAAGTATAGCCGTCTGTCTCAATGACAAAGGAAAAATCTCCAGCCAGATGCTCTTCTTCCTTCACCTCTTCTGCCGTATAAACCCGGCTGATCCCATAAATCCCTTCTTCACACATCTCTTTTAAAAGTTCATAAGTCTTATTATATGCCTTCTGATCGGAAGAATCTTTAAGAAACACCTGTCCGGAGGCGCCGGAAGACTTAACCATCGCCGTATAATCCCGTACCTGACCCTTTTTATCCACCTGTATCAGCCCCCTCCTGGCAAACAGCACATTGGGGCAAACCACACGGTTGATATTAATCTGTCCATGGTCGCTTACGATAAAAAAGTCCGTATCCTCATAAATACCTGCATCCTGCGCCGCTTTTATGATCCATCCAAGCCAGTTATCAATCTCATGAAGCCCGTGCGTTACCTTGGGGCTAAATACTCCGGACTCATGTCTGTATCCGTCAATATTCGCCGTATGGATCATCAATAAATTCGGTTTATATTTCCGTATCATGCTGGCTGCACAGGCGGAAACAAATTCATCGCAGTATGGATGGATCCGGTGCTTCTGCATCCACACATTAGGCTCTATACAGGAGCGGATTACCTCAGGACTGCTGCCGGACAAGGCAAAACACTCTTCTGTGGTCTCCCCTTCCTTCTGGGGCCAATATTCATTGATCAGATAATCCACAGAGGGACAATTTCCAGTTACCGGCCAGAAAACAGCTCCTGTAACAAGACCGTTTTTCTTTGCCAAATCAAATAAAGAAGGAACCTTTACCTTATCATAAAACCAATTCCAGTCAGAAGCCAGCTCTGTCACATTGCTCAGCTCATTGTTAATGATTCCGTGCCGGTCCGGATAACACCCCGTCATCATAGTGGTATGGCAGGGATAAGTTACAGAAGGGTAAATGCTCCTCACTCTTTTTACCCTTGCCGCCTGTTTCCAGATGGATTTAAAGACAGGCAGCTGTTTTAATACCTTGGTATCTTCGTAAACTAATGCATCTTCTGATATTACGATCACATGTCTGCTCATATGTATTATTTCACTCCATTGTAGGTAAACGCTTTAATGATCTGCTTACTGCCAAAACAATAAATAATTATGATAGGCACTACCAGGATCATATTTCCCGCCATGATCATGTTCCACTGAAGTCCCTGTTCCACATCCTGCTTCAGCTTTTCTACATAAAGGGTCAGGGGACGGAATTTATCATCATTTGTCATGACCAAAGGCCAGAAATAAGAATTCCAGATACTGATCACCGACAGCATCATTGTGGCGATCAATGTGGGACGGCATATGGGAAGGGCTACCTTCATCATGATCTTCCACTCCCCTGCGTTATCCATCCTTGCGGCTTCAAAAAGTTCTCCGTTCACTTGTTTAAAGCTCTGCCTAAGCATAAAAATGCCAAAGGCATTGGCTCCAAAGGGAAGGATCTGCGGCCATAAAGAATCGATCATCTGCGCCTTGGAAAACATAAGATATACGCTGATATAAGTAATCTGTTCAGGAATCATAAAAGCGATCAGAACCATCCCGAACATAAGCTTTTTTAAAGGAAATTCTCTTGTGGCAAAAGCGTAGGCGGCAGGGATCATAACAAGGGCCTGGATCACTACTACAGACACTGTGACCACAATGGAATTAAACGCATACTGCAGAATATTATTGGCGCCGGTAAAAATCTCTTTTAAATTGTCCAGAGTAAAGTCATGGGGCCAAAGTGTAGGCGGAATCTGGATCGTCTCAAAATATGGTTTAAATGATGTGATGACCATCCAATAAAAGGGAAAGGCAAAAATGACCATCACAATTATTTTAAGGATATCCCCCGGCAACTGAGGAAGATATCTTTTCAGTCTTCTTTTCATCATCTGCTTATCCTGTACTTCCTTTCTCTGTCTGTGCCTCTTACTGATAATGAACTCTCTTTTCCAGGAAGACAAAGTATATAATCGTAACTATCATCAGGATTCCCATAAGGACTACACCCGCCGCGGACGCAATTCCCAATGTATTATTCCTCTGGAAAGCATAATCATAAATATACATGCTGATTACCTTTGTGGTATCTCCCGGCCCTCCATTTGTCATGATCCGTATGGAATCAAACACTTTAAATGTACCGGTAGTAATGGTGATCAAAATAAAGAATAACTGGGGCGACAGCATAGGCAGGGTAATCTTAAAGAATTTCCTGGTGCCTCTGGCCTGGTCCAGCATTGCCGCTTCGTTGATCTCCGCCGGAATCGTCTTTAACGATGCAAGTATGATCAATGCATAGTATCCTATAGATTTCCATACATTCATTACAATGATTCCGTTCATGGCAAGATCAGAATCACTCAGCCAGTTTTGGGCCGGAAGATTGAAAAATTCCAGTATTGTGTTAAATAAGCCGTAATCATTTTTATTATAAAGCCAGGTCCAGATGAAGGCGCAGGAAATCGTCGCCACCAAATGAGGGGTAAAAAACATAACCTGGGCCACATTATTGATCTTTCTGTCCTTCTGCATCCATAAGGCAAATAAAAGTGCCGCTGTAATCAGCACTACCAGGGTCACAATGGTATAATACCCTGTGTTTTTTAACGCAGTAAGAAAATCTGTTTTTATAAAAAAGATTTCCTTATAATTATCCAGTCCTACAAATTCCTTAACAGGATTCAGGGCATTTCCCCGAAACAGGCTCAGGCGGATAATATTAAACATTGGATAAATGGTAAAGATTACAAGAAAAATCATAGCCGGCAGGATCATAGCCCATGACACAGCCCAGTTTCCCAGTTTTTTCTTCAGCGGCATACGGGCAAATTCTTCCCGTTCATATTCAGCCATGATTCTCACCTCGGATCTTTCTAATATATTTTGTGTTTTCTTCCAAATTTTTCGGCCGGATACGGTCTCCCTTTTCATCAAAGAACAACAAGTGATTCTCCGGTACAGACAGCCAGCACTCCTCGCCTGCGTCAAACTCATAGTCTCTGGTCTTCACCATAAGTTCTCTTCCATCTGCTTCTACCTTATATACAGTTTCACTTCCCAGCATCTCGCAGGTTATGGTTCTGGCCTTTCGCGCATAGGCACAGACTGCCGGTTTTTCCCGGGTAAGAACCACCCTTTCGGGGCGGAAGCCTAACTGTATATCTCCGTATCTCAGTATGTTCATAGGCGGAGTTCCCATAAATTGAGCGGTAAACGTATTTTCCGGATCATTATAAAGTTCTCTGGGGGAACCTTGCTGCATGATCCTGCCTTTATTTAATAAAACAATCCGATCTGCCATGGCCATCGCTTCCACCTGGTCATGGGTAACATATACGAAGGTCGCCTGAAGTTTTTTATGCATTTCGATCAGTTCGGAACGCATGGAATTCCGCAGTTTCGCGTCCAGATTAGAAAGAGGCTCGTCCATCAGGAAAACCTTTGGATTTTTAACCATGGCCCTTGCCAGAGCGATCCTCTGGCGCTGTCCTCCTGAAAGGGTAGAGGGCTTACGGTCAAGCATTTCCCATAAGCCCACCATCTTCGTCACCTGAGAGATCCTCTTCTCACGTTCTTCTTTCGGTACTTTTCTATTCTTCAGGCCGAATTCAATATTATCCCGCACTGTCATCGTAGGGTAAATGGCATAATTCTGAAATACCATGGCAATATCCCTCTTACCCGGAGCCAGATCTGTGATATCCTTTCCATCCATGAGCACCTGTCCTGAGCTTGCCGGCCCAATCCCGGCTATCATGCGCAGCACCGTAGTCTTGCCGCACCCGGAAGGTCCCACAAGAACAGTGAACTTTCCGTCTGGAATAACCAGGTCAAGGCCGTCAATGACCTTAACCCGGTTAAAAATCTTTGTTACATGATTTAATTTTATTTCTGCCATATTCTACAATCCCTTTACTTCCAACATCAGCTAAAGAAGCTTTCGCTCTGTGTCTGAATCTGTTCCACAGCCTGTTCCGCGTCAATGCTCTGGTCAGCAATCAGAAGTGAAACTGCATCCCAGCATGCCTGTGTCAGATCCTGAAGATGCGGACTGTAGGGCTGTTCCTGGCAGTGTCCGGTCTGTACCTGATCATAAGCTACCTTATACAGCGGATTTTCATTCCAGAAATCTTCCATTCCTGCATAGGTGGCAACAGATTTCGTTACTGGTACGTAGCCTGTCATTTCTGTATTGTAGGTAACTTCTTCATCGCTCATTAAGAACTGTACGAATTCCCAGGAAGCCATGATATGATCCTCGCTGTTTCCTTCAGATATAATGCAGACATTTCCTCCGCCTATCATAGCTGTACGATTGTTTTCATCATAGGTAGGATACTGGCACGCGCCTAATTCAAATCCTGCGTTCTGTGCATTTTCCATCAGCTGAGACAGGGATCCGGAGCTGGTGATCATACATGCCAATTTCTGCTGCGTAAACTCTTCGGTCATAACGGTACCTGCATCTGTAGCGTCAAAAGGTTCGCACCATCCTTCATCTACCCAGCGTCTCCAGTCACTGAGTACCTGGAGCATTGTCCCATCTTCTAAAGCCGGACAGGAAGTTCCATCTTCTGATACAAAGGCAGAACCAAGCTGATAGAGATGGCATGCCTGCAGATAACCGAAGTCATTTCCAATGCAAAGGCCAGCTACAGAATCCTCCTCATACAAAGCTTTACAGAATTCTTCCATTTCCTGTATTGTTGTGGGCTCTGTCAGTCCTTTTGCGTCTGCCATTGTCTTATTATAGTAAAACAGCGGCGTGGAACGGATATAAGGAATCGTATAAAGAGTGCCGTCTGTATTTCCGTTTATTTCCTGAAAAGGATCAAGAAGATTATTACGGTCCCATCCTGTCTCTTCTGCCAGCGGTGCCATATCTGCGAGAACGCCGTCCTCCAGCAGATAATTTACAAAGGTATTTCCGGAAACAACCACCTGAGGAGAATCGCCGGATTGGATGGCCAGTTGTGTCTGGGAAAGCATCTGGTTGTAGTCGCCAATGTAAGTCTCTTCTACTGTGATCCCTTTTTCTTTTCCGATCGTCTCGTTAAAGGTTTCCACTTCATGCTGGATCACCTCATAATTAGAGCCTGAGCCACGTGTGTGCCAGAAGTTAATGGTAATAGGATCTCCCGTATATCCTCCCGCTGCTTCTGTTGTGTCTTCTGCCATAACCGTAGTCGCAAACGCTCCGCTTTGGGACAATACCATGATCCCTGCTGCCAAAACTACGCCAGTTGCTTTTGCTAAACGTTTCTTCATTTTGTCCTCCTTTAGCTGCCTATTTTACATGGCACTCTTTGTTGTCTTATTTTTCATTACAAAAGATACTATAAAGAATTTTTATTCCTATAACTATCGTATTTTCGGAAAATTCAAATGAAAGTTTGGTAAAGTTTTCTGGCGTAAATATGCAATATGTAAAATATTCTGTACTTTATTTCAACGTTTTTTTAACAAATACCACCTCATTACTAATATCCTTATGTCATAAAACCAACTAAAAAAAGGAGAACGCCGCGGGTGACAACGTTCTCCTTTTTTGGTATTATTTAAATAATAAGTGAATTCGATATTAACGTACCACACTTCCCGGGCATTGCCCATCAGTCAAACACCCCGCAGCAAGCCACGGGGTATTTGACCCTCGCGGCAGTCGCCAAATGGACACGCAAGCCTGTCCGTTTGGCTCGTTGCTCGCGGGAATAAATGGCTGATGCCCGCCAACTATTTTTTTCAAAAGAGGGATCCTTATGACGATAAAAGATCTGGAATGTTTCTATGTAACCTGTCAGGAACACAGCATTACAAAAGCGGCGCGGCATCTTTACATCACGCCCCAGGGATTAAGCAAAACCATAAAAAACCTGGAATTTGAGTTCCAAACAAAGCTGCTGAACCGGACTACTTCCGGCATCACACTCACGGAAACCGGAAAATACCTCTATGAACATCTGCCGCAGATTCTGAATTCCTACTACGACATTTACAAAGACATCCAGAAGATCAATCAGCGCCAGAACAGAGAAATCGATCTTCTTTCTGCTTACGGCATCCTGCGCCTGGTAACTCCGGAATGTATCTCTGCTTTTAAAAAGGAACACCCGGAAATCACCCTTCATTACAGAGAATACCCGGACAAACAGGTAGAGCGCCTTTTTGGCAAAAACGAGGGCAATGTCGCTTTTACCATTGGCCCTTCTGACTTTTCCGATGTTCATGCCACTTTACTGGAAAGCTTCGAAATAAAACTTCTTGTAAACAAGCAGCATCCTTTAAGCACACGTACTTCTGTGACTATCCAGGATTTAAAAGACGAACCCCTTTACCTGGAAAGCAGCGAATTTTATATCCACCATCTCATTATAAAACGCTGTCAGGAAGCAGGATTCACTCCAAACATCGTCTTCGAGACAAGCGGTTTCAGCCTGTGTCATAAAATGGTAAAGAAAAACCGGGGTATATCCGTTGTGGTAGATTTTGTCTTTGACGATATGGGGGATGACAGCATGGTTTTAATCCCCTTTTCAGACGGCTGCTACCGCTGGTCCACTTACATGCTCACAAGAAAAGATCACGACATCAGCCCGGATATCCTTCTCTTCCAGAAACATGTGCTGAAATGGATGAACGCCATTAAAGACGGAAAAATCCTCCGCTGAACTTAAAGGGCCTGCTGCATAAAAAGCGCGCTTCACTGCTTGCCCCTAACAGCCCGATACTCTGTCGGGCTGCAAACATCAATTCTTATTTGTCTTTGTATACACCCTCCCTCCAAGGATTCCCAGCAAAACAGCCAGGAACACATAAATCACCGGAACTATCTGCCATGAAGTAAAATACCTGCCAAAAAGAGAAATCAGATTTTCACTGAAAGCGCCCCATATGGCTGCCATATTAACAGGAAGACAGTCCCATATCTGCGCGGCAAGGGGATATTCATCCGGAATATTAAACAGAATCCCGGCAAGAAGAATTCCTACCAGCACTGACATGGCAGGTATGCTGCTTCTAAATTTCTCTCCCAGGACACAGGCCAGTCCGCAGAAAAGCAGAGAAGATGCCAGGGTGATCCCTATGAGGATCAATACTGCCTGACCCGCCGTAAGATCCCATGGCAAAAGGGGATTTAATGTCTGTATCTGAGACGAAAACCCTTCTCCTCCGAAAATAAGCAAATTGGGCAGAATAATGGCAGCGCATAAGAGCAAATTCGTCCCCAGAGAAAAGGTTACTGCGGTAAATAACTTTGCCAGATACAGCTTTCTTTTTCCATATACTGTAGTTAAAAGCAATGGGCTGGTCTTTTTTACATGTTCTTCTGAGAATATTCCCGGTATACAAACAGCGATCAAAAGAGTCTGCATAATACCCAAAGTATACATCAGGCTGGAAACCTGGTCATAGGTTTCGTTATAAGCAAATACCATGGGCTTTTCCACCTTATCATCCTGGGCTTTTAAATAGTTTATCTCCTCCTTAGAAAATCCATCTGCCTCCCATAGTCTTAACATTGCCTCTTCTCTTTCTTTGTAAAGCCTGTCTTCTGTTACATCCTGCAGGTCTTTTACGGTTTCTGTCCCGGTAGTAAGCCTTGCCCTTCTCACCCAGTTAAAAATTTCACTGTAAGGTCTTGCATATGTCTGGTACTCCTCTGTGGCAACGTATAAGGGTACATCAGGCACCTTTGCATAAGCTTCCCCGGCTTCTTTTAAAAGGCCGTCATCTATCTTCCTTCCGGAAATTTCTTTTGCATAGGCAATGTCTGTTTTCAGCATATTATAATTGGAATCCACCCGTTCCCCATTTATGGAATAATCTCCTATAATTGGCGTACATGCCGAAAACACCATCAGAACCAAAAGAAGCGCCAAAGTGATCCACGTAATTTTTCTTTTCATCAGCTTTTTATATTCAAACGCCGCCATTAACCAGAAATTATTCATATCTTCCTCCCCTTTCTGCGTCTTCCTGGAACTGTTCCAGATAGAATTCCTCTAAGCCTTCATGGATCTCTTCCTTCTTTCCGCAAAAGATCAACTGTCCGTCCTTCATAAGCAGGATCTTGTCCGCGATCTGCTCTACATCTGAAACAATATGAGTAGAAAGGATCACAATATTCTTTTCCCCAAGCGATGCGATCAGATCCCTGAAACGCACTCTTTCTTTCGGGTCCAGCCCGGCCGTAGGCTCATCCAGCACAATAAGCTTCGGACGGTTTAAAAGAGCCTGGGCGATCCCAAGGCGCTGCTTCATACCGCCGGAATAAGTTTTTATTTTTTTATCCTTCATTTCCCCAAGGCCCACGATATGCAGCAGTTCCTCGCTTCTTTTTTTCGCCTGCTTTTTATCCATTCCTTTAAGGATTGCCATGTACATAACGAAATCTTTTCCGGTAAAGTTCGGATAATACCCGAAATCCTGAGGCAGATACCCAAGTATCCTTCTGTATTCTTCTGTGGAGACATCCATTCCGTCAAAGGTCACGGTTCCTCCTGTGGGTTTTAAAATACCGCACAGCATCCTCATCAAGGTAGTCTTCCCTGCCCCGTTCGCCCCTAAGAGTCCATAGACCCCGGGAGTAAGCTTCATGGAAAACCGGTCCACTGCTATTTTGTTTTTATACTGTTTCGTCAGTCTGTCAATTATAAGCTCCATTTATATTCCTCCGATTGATTCACTATTTTCCAAAGTTCCCTTCCCGCGAACCAGGCAAAAATTCCCATGAGCACGATCCACTTTCCCTGTTCCGCCAGGATTTCTACAGAAACCTGCAAAGCCTGAAAGATCACAAAAACCCCGCTTAACACAACGGTTATTCCAATACACAGATAAAAGCTTTCTTCTCTTTTACTCCTGCGCAGGATAAACAGGTTTAAAAAGGCGGAGAGCAAATAGGGAATAAGGATATAGACCCCGGTATATAAAAATACATTTTCTTTTTTCAGACACGCCAGAGGAAAAACTGCCCCTAAAAGAAGCAGGTTGCTGATTCCCAATATCCCGATCTTTGCCGTTACAATGGTTTTAAGAGAAAACCGCGCTGCCATTTCCAGCTCATCCATCCCGTACCTTAAGGAACGTCCTCCCTCCGTCACCATAGACATGGCCAGAAACGGCACTGCCGCCGACACGCTCCAAAGGCTCTCCCTGTCCATTTTTTCCGTCATCCATACAGCAAAAAAGAAGATGGCCGCTGCTAAAATAAAATTCCATTTACGCATATATCTGCATTGCAGGAGCAAAAACTCCCCTAAGGTAGTCTGGGGCTGTTCCAGAGATGCCAGAAACTCTTCCTTCCCTGTGGGTTTGGGTGCTTCGTAAATACTTTTTAATTCTTCTTTTATTTTTTTCTTCACATTCATTCCCCCAATCACTCCATAAATTCCCGCAGCTTCTTTAAAATCCCCAAAATCTTTCTGCGCACGGTAAATCTGGAAATTCCAAAAATCTTCCCGATATCATTTACCGCCACTTCATTTACATATCTTAAAAAAATCAGCTCCCTCTCCTCTTCTTCCAGCTTTAGAAGAGCCTGTCTAAGGGCAAGAGTCTCCAAAACACGCTCCTCCTCCCCGTCCCTGCCATCCTCCTTTAAGGGATATTCCGGCTTTTTTCTATATTGATCTATACAAAGATTCCTGGCTATGGTATACAAATATGCCAGCTTTTTCCCCATCTCCCGGTAAGAATAGTTTTCCAGAAAACGAAGGAAAGTCTCCTGTGCCGCGTCTTCCGCAGCCTGCGGATGCTGCAGACGCATATAGCAGTACCGGTAAATTTTGTCATAATGTTCCTCCAGATCCACAGACATACGGTTTCCTCCCTTCTTCCCAAAATACACAGAATAAGCGCTTTTTTTGTGTTCATATTATATAACGATTTATGCCGGTGAAATGTGCGGTCAAACTAATTTTTTTCGCATTATACTAATATAACTTTTAACACAGATCTATTTCTTTGGTCACGGCTGTATCGTAGAAATCTTTACACTGCTGCTCAAAAGCATGATTCAACAGGTAATTTGGCTAAAATGAAGCGAACTTTAAATGCCAAATTACCAGTTACTGTTCACCGTGTGACCAGTAACTTTTTATGGTGCTCAGGCTCTCAGTTTGGACACTGCCTATATTTTTTTGCAGCAATATATGTTAATATAAATTGACTGCTTTATTTTACAGGATCACAACTAGGAGGGAAAAAACTTGAACGGCAATCACATCATAATCCGTGAATATAAAAAAGACGACATTGGACAAATGATCGAAATATGGAACGAAGTGGTAGAAGAGGGAATCGCCTTTCCCCAGGAAGAAAACCTGACTCTTCATTCCGGCGAAGAATTTTTTGCTGCCCAAAGCTTCTGCGGTGTAGCCGAAGATACACAATCTAAAAAAATACTGGGCCTATATATCCTGCATCCTAACAATATAGGAAGATGCGGACATATCGGAAACGCCAGCTATGCCGTCCATTCCCAGTGCAGAGGCCTTCATATCGGTGAAAAACTGGTAGCGGACTGTTTAATCCAGGCAAAGAAGATCGGTTTTCAGCTAATGCAGTTTAACGCTGTAGTCGCTTCCAATATCCATGCCAGACATTTGTACGAAAGGCTTGGTTTCCAGCTTCTGGGCACAATCCCTGGAGGATTTCGTTTAAAAGATGGTACTTACGAGGATATTTGCCTGTATTATATCCGTCTCTCTTCCCCGGACACAAATCTGGGAAATAATAATTGATTTTACATACAAAACTGCCGGCAGGACAAGTTTCCCTTCTGCCGGCAGCTATTTATTGGCAAAAATATTTTATAAATTATGAAATATCGGCGCCATATCTTTATACGTACAAAATGCCCGGAACCCAAGAGATTTTAAAATATTTTTTGCCTCTTCGTTATAAGTTCCCAAATGTTCCGGTTTATGGCTGTCGCTTCCGATCGTCACGATTTTCCCGCCAAGATCACGGTACAATTTTAAAATTTCCACACAGGGCGTTGTATCCGAAAGTCCATAACGATGATAAGAAGTATTAAATTCCAAACCCTTTCCGTCTTGAATCACAATCTTTAATATTTCTTCCACAAGCGGTTTTATTCTCTCCAACGGATATACGCCGGCCTCATCATATCTGCTGATCAGATCCATATGTCCGAGAACACTGTAATTTTTATACTTTTTTATCACCTCAAGCATCTCTTTATAATACTGCTCGTTATACTCCTGCTGCGTTCTCCCTCTCTGGAAATCCTGCGTCCAAAATTCTTTATCCTCCACCTGATGTATGGACAAAATAGTAAAATCAAAGGGATAGGTCTCAAAAAGATTCTGAAACTGGGAGACTGTATGTTTCTGAATACCAAATTCCATCCCTGTGCGAATAGTGATCTGACCGCCATATCTCTTTTTCATTCTGCCGATCGCATCCATGTATCTGGGATAATCCACGTTAGCCAGGGGCTCTCCATTTCTGTATACGATCTCTTTTCCACAGTCCCAGTCTTCTTTAACTCCATAATCTACATGATCGGTAATACAGATTTCGTCCATTCCCATTTTAATGGCATCCTTTATGACCTCCTCCATAGGATATACGGAATCGTCACTGAATTCTGTATGTACATGATAATCTGCAAACATCTCAACACCTCCCCGGTTATTTCCCATTGTAACTTCTAATTATAAAACTTCCCCAGAATTTTTCCCATGGGCTATATCCCCTTGACACGGACACATGCTTTCTCAAAGAATCTTCCTCTGTAAAAAAGAACCCTTCTTAAAAATAAAAGGGTTCTTCTCTTATAACAGGGTATGCCCGCGGCACAGTCCGCCTATACCGCCCATACCACTCAGCTTCCAGTTCTTCTTACCGTATCACAATTCCCATTCCCAAAGCGCCCGGGCCTGTGTGGCATCCTATACTTAAGGAAAGAGGATCATAATAAAAATCAGCAAATGGGAAGGTTTCTTTTAATAAGGCGCCATTCTGCTCGATCTGTTCTTTAGAAAGAGCGGTTCCTGCCATTCCCACCAGGATCTTTTCTTTGCTGACATTGGCAAAACGTGCTTCCATATCATCTTTTAAAGCCTGCAGCATACGGCTCTGGCACTTTTTCGTTCCCCTTGCCTTGGCAAAGGAATCCAGCTTTTCCCCGCGGATAGCTAAGATAGGCTTAATATTTAAAACCGTGCCGATCATAGCCACTGCCGGAGTGATGCGTCCGCCTTTTTTAAGGAACTCCAGTGTGTCCACTGCAATATAAATACAGCAGTTATATGCATCCTCTTCCAGTAATTCTTTAATCTTCGCCCCTGGAACACCTTCGTCTGCGAGACGTTTCGCCTTTAATACAGATTCTTTCAAAGTAACGGAAATCCTGTGATTATCCGCCACATGCACTCTTCCTTCATAATCCAGCGCAAGCATCTTTGCCGTCTCACAGCAATGGCTTAACCCGCTGGACATAGGAATATGTACAATCTCATCATATCCCTGTCCCAGGATATCTTCCCACATTCCTATCACATCTCCCGGAGCTGGCTGAGAGGTGGATATCTTTTTCCCGCTGGTAAGGGCTTTATAAAATTCCTCTTCTGTAATGTTCTCTCCTTCATAAAAGGTCTCTTCTTCTATAATAACCGGCATTGGTATGGAAAAAACACCTAGTTTCTCGGCATCCGCCTTCATAATGCCGCTGTTTGTATCCGTAACGATCGCTGTTTTCATAAATTCACCATTATCCTGTTTATTAGATAGATTTTTGAAAGAGCATATTCTCCCTAAAAATCCTTGCACTTTTCCCCTAAAAAAACTATAATCAGTGTTACAAATTGTAACATTTATTTTAGATTTTTTCAATATCCATATGGCAACTGTTACAAAAAAAGGGAATTTGTTTATGAATAACGGAAGAAAAAACCAGGCGAATCTTATCGCGAAAGAATGTATCGTAAGCGCTCTGCTCCAGCTTATTAAAGAAAAGCCTTTGTCTGCAATAACCATCTCCGAGCTGACCGCCCGGGCTGGGGTCTCCAGAATGACTTTTTACCGGAATTATCATTCCAAAGAAGAAATCTTTTCCCTTCATTTACAGGAAATACTTCACAAATATGAAGAGGAAGACCGCCAGCAGAAGTTAAAAGGAATTTATTATGACCGCGCCCATATGCTTCACTGCTTCCAATACTGGTATGAATACAGAGATTTTTTCGACGGACTTATTCACTGTGGCTTTGGAAACATTTTTCTGGAATATCTCACCAAATATATCCAGCATAAATGGCTGACGGAAACCTCCTCTTCCCAGGAATATTATAAGCTATCCGGTTTCGCAGGAGCGCTTTATAACATATATATCTCCTGGTCCTCGGGCGGGTACAAAGAATCTCTGGAGGAAATTGCCGGGGTACTCGACAGCATTTACGGAAATTGAACCCTCGAATCCTCCAGGTACTTTTTATACACTCTATCCGTATGTCCATCCAGATTTAACTGATACATCCGGAAAGTAACCGGTATGTCTTTGGGCTGCCATTGTTCCTTATAAGAATATTGATACTGCATCCCTAAGCGCTCCATTACCGCGCCGCTTCGGGGATTCCTGACATCGTGCGTGGCAGTAATATAGGGAATACCGTCCGCCTTTACCTGAGCAAGGACTGCCCGTCCTGCTTCTGTCATGATCCCTTTATGCCAAAACTCCCTGCGCAGCCCATATCCCAGATCGTATGGTTCTTCCACTGCCGCATGTACATATCCAATAGGTATATTCTCTTCTTTCAGGCAGACTGCATAGCGGTACGCCTGTTTTTCCAAATAAGCGGCAGCATAGCGTTCCTGCCAAAAGGCCCTCGCCTCTTCCATGGTTTTTAAAGGAAACCACGGGAGAAATCTGTTTACCTCCAGGTCGCTGTAAATTTCATATAAAGCTTCCAGATCTTTCTCCGTGAATCTTCTAAGAAGCAGCCGTTCCGTTTCCAGAGGCGGTGTGTTCGTAATACATTTTTCCATTACATAATTTGTCAGCAAAATGTCATGCCGTTTCACCTGCTGTTCCTTTATGATCTTATATCCTCTTTTTTTAAAAAAAGGCATAGCTGTGACAGAAGCATGGACAGACAATCTTTTAACCCAGGCAGTCAATTCCAGCTTCTCACAGATGGCCGCAGCGATTCCCTGTCTCTGGAAATCTTTGTGAACATACAGCCGGTCTAAATATCCCGTTTCATCCATATCTCCAAAACCGACGATCCTGTCTTCTTTTACAGCGACAACGGTATAATGCTCCTGAAAGCTTTGATCCCATCTTTCCAGATCCACATTCCCGTCCGCCCATGCATTTAACTGTGCTTCCGTATAATCTGCAGCATTTACGCTGTGAACCGTGTTATAAAAAAGTTCGGCTATCTCCCTGCAGTCTGATGATTTATACTGTCGGATCAGCATTTTATCGCCCCTTTCTTTTTTAACACCCTTTTCATATGGTGCTTCGTCTGAAGTCATATTTTTACCATCGTACCTTATTGCTGCAGGATTGTCCACCCTCTTTCCTCAAGCGCTAGGTGATATTTGCAATGCCCACAGGGCACGCCCCGCTTCACGGCTTATCAGAAAGGGCGCTCCCCCTTTCTGAGACAGGCAAGTCTCCACTCCAGCCTACTGCTCCGCGCAGTATAAGCCAGGATACTTCCCTGATTCGGTTAAAAAGGGAGTAATTCCGCTGTTTTTCGTCACAATATATAAAAATGCTGAAAAATATCGAAAAATAAGCAAAAAAATCAACAAGGACATCAATTGATTTTTCAACTCAATGTGCTATAATCTCAATGGCTTAATTATGGAAAATGGAGGTGGCGGTTGTGAAAAAAGT
>CALIZJ010000097.1 GCA_938028845.1 uncultured Blautia sp. | reverse complement strand
CAGCAGATGGTTATTTCCAGGGAGGATTAAAACGTATGACTTACAAAGAGATGATAGAAACCCTTTCTATAGAGGAAAAAATGCGCTGCCTGATCGGAGGCGGCATGAATACAAGCTATGTGCCAGAGGGGGCTTCGGTGAAGCCTATGCGGTACCATGACGGGCCGTTCGGCCTTCGCATGAAGACGGACGACAGCAAGGATACCCCCCAGGAAAGGGAAAAAATCCGTTCTCAATTTCCAAACGCAGGACAGGGGGACGAGGTTTTATCCACAGCTTTTCCTACAGGATGTGCATTGGGCTGCACCTGGGATACAGAGCTTGTGGAAAAAGTAGGAAATGCACTTGGGGAAGAATACAGGGCAAAGGAAGTAAACGCCATTTTAGGACCTTCTATGAATATTAAGCGCCATCCTCTATGCGGAAGAAACTTTGAATATTTTTCAGAGGATCCTTATTTAACCGGAAAATTAGCAGGAGCCTATGTAAGAGGAGTACAGGAGAAAGGGGTAGCTGCCTGCCCTAAGCATTTTGCCCTGAATCATCAGGAGGAAGGACGGGCGTATGTTTCCAGCGAGGTGGACGGACGCACTTTCCGGGAGTTTTACCTTAAACCCTTTGAGATGGTGGTAAAGGAAGAGCATCCCTGGTCCATTATGTGTGCTTACAACCGGATCAACGGCGTGTATGCTTCGGAACACCAGCAGCTTCTTTCAAAGATCCTAAGAGAGGAGTGGGGATTTGACGGAATGATCATCTCTGACTGGAGCGCCGTAAAAAACAGGGCTTATGCTTTAAAGGCCAGTGTGGAGATGAGTATGCCTTACCAGGAGGAAGCTTTCGGGCAGCTTATGGACGCATACGAAAAGGGAGAAATTTCAAAGGAGATGATCGATGAAGCCCTTTCCAGGATCGCCTTGTTTTATGAGCGGACCAAAGGCGTTTATGACCGCCCCTCCTGCGATTTTGCGGCACACCATGAGTTGGCGGTGGAGGCGGCTAGAAAGTCCATCGTTATGCTGAAAAATGAAGAGCAGATCCTTCCTTTAAAGAAAGAGGAGACGAAGAAAGTCCTGGTGATAGGAGACGGAGCAGTCCATCCTTATATTGGTGGAGACGGAAGCTCCCGGGTGCTGAATCCCACCCAGGTGGATCTTCCTTTAGAGGAGATAAAAAGACTGCTGGGAGATGAGGCAGAGGTAAAATTTGTAGGGACGGATAAGCTGGACGCCTATAAAAGCGACATCGGACATTTGGAAGGAGAACTTCTTCCAAAGGCTGCCTGGGCGGATGTGATCCTTGTCTTTTTAAACCAGGAGTTAAGCTGCAGCAGCGAGGCCATGGACAGGCACGACATTTTTCTCAACCCTACCCAGGAATATGTGATGAAACTCTGCAACCGTGTGAATGATAAGATCGTGGCAATCCTGAATGTGGGGGATGTGATCGCTGTCCACAGATGGGAGCCGTATGTACAGGGAATCCTTGTAAGCTGGCTGGGCGGACAGGGTATGGGAAGGGCAGTTGCCGAGACCTTATTTGGATATAACAATCCTTCCGGACGTCTTGCGGAAACTTTTCCCAGAAGCATCCTGGATGTGGAAAGCCTGAAATACTATCCGGGGGACGGCTATAAGGTGGTATATAAAGAACAAATGATGGTGGGATACCGGGATTTTGATACCAGTCACATCCAGCCGGAATACGAATTTGGCTTCGGACTGTCCTATTCTTCTTTTGTATATAAAGAGCTTCAACTTAGTGAAAAGGAACTGACCTTTATCATAGAAAACACAAGCGGATGGGACGGGGAAGAGACGGCTCAGGTTTATATAGAATTTCCAAAAGAGTCCTGGAACAGCCATCCCGCCCAGGAATTGAGAGCGTTTAAAAAGGTTCGTATCCCGGCACATCAGGAGCAAAAGGTAGTGATTCCTTTGACAGAGGATATGTTTGCATATTATAACACTGCCCTGGAAAAATGGGCGAAAGAGGACGGTGTTTACCGGATCAAGGTGGGGAGCTCCTCCAGAAACCTGCCCCTTGTCTGTGAAAAGAGGGTAACATCCGGCGAAAAGATAACCACAGAGTGGAAGGAATTTTAAGCAGAGTATGAAGGAGACAAAAATGATGAGAACACTGACCCGGGAAGAAATAATCCATGTGATCGAGGGGAAGGGAAAGGCGGAAAGAGTTCCCCTTTTGTATGACTTTTGGATCTACAGCAATGTTTTTGGTGAGGATGAAGAGATGCTGCGCCAATGGCTGTCCCAGTACCCTTGTGATATGGCGCAGGTTCCGGTGTATATGCCGGAGGTGGACGTGCGGCCAAAGGAAGACCCGTCCTACTGCTGGGCGCCTCCTGGAGTGGATCTTCGTAAAGACGGAGGGCTGGACGCCCAGTGCCTGATCGAAGACTGGGAAGATACAGAAGCTTTCTACCGCAATTTTCCCGATCCGGAATCCCCGGCTGCTATCAGGGAAAGGGTGAAAAAGGACGGACGGTATCTGGTGGGACGCTGGTGGTTCTGCCTGTTTGAGCGGCTGTGGATGCTTAGGGGGATGGAAAACGCCTTGACGGACTTTTACCTTTACCCGGAAGAAGTACATAAGCTTTTTACAAAGCTGACGGATTTTTATATGCGGGTTATGGAGCGGGCGAAAGAGGAATTGGACGTAGATGGATTTTTTGTTTCGGATGACATCGGAACGCAGACAGCGCCGTTTTTTTCTCTGGATATTTTTCGGGAATTTTTTAAGCCTTATTATAAAAAACTCATTGATAAAGCCCATGAGATCGGAACCCATTTCTGGCTCCACAGCTGTGGGAATATCGAGGCATTTTTGCCGGAGCTTATTGAGATCGGGCTGGACGTGATACACCCCATCCAGAAGAACACCATGGATGAAAAGGTGATATCGGAAAAATACGGAGATAAGATCTGTATTTTAGCAGGAATTGACGTACAGTATCTGTTTGCCTTCGGGACGCCCCAGGAGGTAGAACAGGAAGTGGAATATCTGATGCAGACTTATGAAAGACCGGAGGGCAGGTTTATGCTTACCATGGGAAATGGGTCTACTCCGGACTGGAAGATAGAGAATCTGGACGCTATGTATAAAGCGTCCCTGCCCCGAACAAGGAGGATAGGATAAAGTGGATGTGAATAAAATAAAAAAAGTTTATGTGGTTTATAAAACCCATCTGGACGTAGGGTTTACGGATCTGGCAAAAAATGTACTCCATAAGTATGTAAATGATTACATTCCCCGCTCTATAGATATGGCGGAGCAGTTAAATACAGGGGAAAATAAGGTTTTTGTCTGGACAGTGGGCTCCTTTCTGATCGATTATTTTTTAAAGAACGGAAGTAAGGAATATTGTGAAAAATTAAAAAAGGCTATCAAAAATGGAGATATATGCTGGCACGGACTTGCCTGCACTACCCATACAGAGCTTTTGGATACAGACCTTTTGGACTTTGACCTGTCTGTCTCAGACAGGCTGGATATGCAGATGGGGAAAAAGACCATTGCCGCTAAAATGACAGATGTTCCAGGCCATACCAGGGGGCTGGTATCCGCCCTGAGCGCACATGGGAAGAAATACCTTCATGTGGGAGTAAACGCCGCTTCTATGGTACCGGACGTTCCGCCTGCATTTGTCTGGAAAAACGGGGAGGATGAAGTGATCGTCCAGTATTCTTTTGATTACGGTACTCCCTGTTATGTAGAAGGAATGGAGGAAGCTTTGGAGTTCGTCCATTCAAAAGACAATATGGGCCCCCAGTCTCTGGAAGAGATTCAAAGGGAATTTGCAAGGATACAGAAAAAATATCCCAATGCCCAGGTAGTGGCGTCTTCTATGGACCCCTACGCGGAGAAACTGTGGCAGATGAAAGATAAACTTCCGGTGATAGAGGAGGAGATTGGAGATACCTGGATCTACGGGACTGCCTCAGATCCTGTGAAGGTGATGAAATACAGGGCTCTTTTAGGACTTAAGGAACAGTGGAAGGAAAGAGGGATATTTTCCGTAAAAGACGAAGCCTTTGAGGAATTTCTCATGAATCTTCTGCTGGTGGCAGAACATACCTGGGGACTGGATTATAAAAAGTATCTTGCGGATTTTTCTAACTGGAAGAAAGAAGATCTGTTAAAAGCAAGAGAGAAAGACATCACCACCATGGAAAACCTTACCAGCAGGAATGCACAGCTGGCGGAGTTTTTAAAAGAAGAGATGAAAAACTACCGGGGAGGGGGAGATTTCCAGGGTTCCTATGCCTTTTTTGAAAGCTCTCATGAAGAACAGCGGGAATATATCGAAAAAGCAGTGGCAGCTCTTCCCAAAGCCTTAAAAGAAGAGGCCCAAAAGGAACTGAACCGCTTGGATATACAAAGACAGCAGAAATATGGGGCGCTGCCTCATGATGGAAAAAGAATCTATCCATATGAAAAAATTCAGATCCAGGACTGGAAGGTTTCTTTCGGAGGAAACGGAGAACTTTGCTGTCTGGAAAAAAATGGGAAGGACTGGCTTGAAGGCGGCAGTTTCGGACGGCTGATATACACCGTTTATAATGCCAGGGACTGTATGTACGATTATTACAGCTATGGCCGCGCCTTCCGGGAAAATAAGTGCTGGTCCGAACCGGATTTTACAAAGCCCGGACTGGAGTTTGAGGAAGGGTTAAAGCACAGGGACTATAGATTCGGCGTAAGGGAAATGGAAGTAAAGGAAGATCAGGTGAGGATACATCTGGCTGGAGACGAAAAGGCTGCAGAAGAGTTCAGTTGTCCCCGGGAGTCAGTGCTTATCTATACATTTGGAGACAAGGTGAAATGCAGTGTAAGCTGGCAGGAAAAAGATCTGGGAAAAATCCCGGAGGCTTTGTGGCTGGAAATGAAGTTCCATACAGAAAATCCTTATCGCTGGAAGCTAAAGAAGCTGGGGCAGATGATTTCTCCTTTCGATGTGGCGGAAGGCGGAAACCGCCGTCTCCACTGTGTGGAAGAAGTGGATTATGCCGGAGCGGACGGAAGGGTCATTGTGGAAAACATCCATTCGCCTTTGCTGAGTGTGGGCGGACATTTCCTGTATGGAGATTACCGGGAGCTGCCTGTTATGGAGGATGGCTTTGCATGGTGTCTTTATAACAATAAATGGGGAACGAATTTTAAAATGTGGTGCGAGGATGACTGCACATTTGAATATGTGATCGATGTACAGACGTATCCGCGCTAGAAAAAGACAGGGGGCAGAGGATGCGGGGAGAGGCTGGATACCATATTTAAAATTGTATGCTGTACATATTTGATAGCAATATTTTAGGGATATCTTTATAATGGGTATTGTGAAAAGAGAACAAAAAAAGTGCGTGAAAATTAAAAAAAATGGACGATATATCCAATAAGAGAAAGGAGACCCCCATCAATGACACCAAGAGAGAAATTTATTCAAGCCTTAAAAAGAGAGCCGATCACAGGCCATGTTCCACATTTTGAGCTGGTTATGTTTCTGACAATGGAATCCATTGGACGTATTCACCCCTTACATAGGGATTATGGACAATGGTATCAGATGAGTCCAAAGGAGCAGGAGCTGCATTTAACAGATATGGCTCTTGCCTATATCGAGACTGCAGAAAAATATCATCACAGCGCGATTTTTGTACACCCCAATCCTGGTGTGAACGGAGATCTTCCAGGAGATATTGAGTCTACCAGAAGAATATTGGAAAAGGTGAGAGAACTTTCCGGCGATAAATATTTTTTAATGGTGCATGGAGATCCCACCATGGCCATTCCTAACGGAGACAATATGATGGAAGTAGCGGCCATGATGTATGAGGAACCGGAAAAAATCCATGACTATACAAAAAGACGTATGGAGGAAGCGCAAAAGCTGGCAGAAGAAATGGTAAAGCAGCCAGGGCTGCTGGATGGATTTGCTCTGTGCTCTGATTACTGCTTCAATGCGAATCCTTTCTACAGCAGGGATATGTTTGCAGAATTTGTTACACCGTATCTGAAGGGAATTTTGGATTTTTACAGAAGTCTTGGATATTATTCTATAAAACATACAGACGGAAATGTAATGCCGATTTTGGATATGATCGTAGACTGCGGACCGGATGCAGTACATTCTTTAGATCCTCAGGGAGGCGTAAGCTTAAAAACTGCAAAAGAGCTTTATGGGGACAGAGTATGTCTGATCGGAAACGTGAACTGCGGAAAGATGCAGACTGGTACGGAAGAAGAGCTGGTTTTAGATGTAAGAAGGTCACTGGCAGAAGGAATGCCGGGCTATGGCTATATTTTCTCTACATCCAACTGCGCTTATACAGGACTTGCACTGGAGCGTTACGAGCTTATGCATAAGATCTGGTGGGAAGAAGGCATTTATCAGTAGGAATAAATTTAAGAAAAAGATTATTATAAAACTGTCCGGGCGGCAATTTTTAGGATTGCGCCCGAACAGTTTTTTATAGGGAAACTTATTGGTGCTTTTTTATGTATTCGCCAGGAGTGAGCAGCGTATATTTTTTAAACACGGTAGAAAAGTAACTGCTTGTGGTAAAATTCAGCAGCATAGCAATGTCGGTAACGGACATTCCGTCAAGGAGTAAAGGCTTGGCGTGTTCGATTTTTTGCTGATTGATAAAGTTTCTCGGAGAAATTCCCAGCTGCTTTTTAAATTTCTGCTTATATTGGGAGCAGGAAAGGTTGGCTAGTGCGGCGAGATCATCCAGCGAGATCTCCGAAGTAATATTGTCCAGTATATAGTTCAGGGTTTTTCCTATATCAGGTGAAAGACGGAACTGTTCCTTTGCTGAATAAGACACGACCATCTGCAGAAAAAGCTGCAGATAAGAGGCTGTGAATTCCGGAAAATCTTTATTCTGGGCGTGGGAAAAAGCTGCTTTTAAAAGAGGGGCAGTTTTTTGCGCTTCTGTCTGAATAACATGGCGGGGAATGGTTTTTAACTTGGAAATGAGCCATTTTGCCGTGTTTGCATTAAGAAAAAGAAAATGCTCCGGATCACTGATGTCTAACTGAAACCAAAAGATTTCTCCTACTGTTATAGGAGAATAATTTGTGCCGTGTATTTCGTCAGGGAAGGCTACAAAAACATCGCCGCCAGAAAAGGTATAGGAAGAGGTTTGGGTGGAAAAGGTGATATTTCCTTTAATAGCCATTGTAAATTCAAATGCGTTTTCATGATAATGCCAGGCCAGAGAAGGAATTGCATTTGTCATTACATGATGGGCCAAAACCCGGACCCCTGGAATGTGAAGCTGTTCGTCTGTATAGACTACACGGTCTTTGGTGACGGTATATTGATCGCGCCAGTTTATTGCAGAATCCATAAAAAACCTCCCATAAAAACCTGTGTTTTTATTCATTATAGTATATTTGAAAAGCGAAGTCAAACGAAAGGGTGAAACTTTAAAATTGTACGTTGTATATAATTGATAGCAATATTATTTTAAGGTATGTATAATGATTCTTGTAATAATCAATAAAACAGCTGTTTAAATTGTGAAAAAAATGAGCGATATGCCTGTTTTACGAAAATGGCGTTTGTGCAATATGATGCTTATGGGGTGCGAAGATGGAACGCCGGGATTTCATTCAGGCAAATGATAATGGAATGGGAGGACT
>CALIZJ010000096.1 GCA_938028845.1 uncultured Blautia sp. | reverse complement strand
CCTCCTTTTTTCGTGGATACAATCCGATATCTAAGGAAAAAGTCCCCTGCTATCACAATGATCATAATGGCCCCCTGCATCATAGTGGCAATCTGCACCGGCACCCCGATAACCTGTACCGTCGCACTGCTGTTCTGCAATCCTGCCAGCAGCAAGGATACCACGATCACAGCCAGCGGATTCTGGCGGCTTAAATAGGCAATGACAATCGCCGTATATCCGGCGTTATTGGGCATATTTTCCTGCACACGTCCAGTAATTCCCGCGAACTGTACGAAGCCGGCGAGGCCGGCAAGCCCTCCGCTCAGACCTAAAACCAGAAGAATATTTCTCTTAATATTTATGCCAGCGTACCGGGCAGCCTGCAGGCTCTTTCCCATAACACTGATCTGATAACCAGTGGTCGTATATCTATAGAAACAAAACATAAAAACCGCGATCAAAATTACCAGAGGAAAAGCCACACTCACTTCCAGACCCGGAATCTCTCCCAGCGCCAGGCTGTCAGGGATCTTCTCCGTCTGTCCCACATTCTGTCCAGCCGCCTTCCATGGTCCCAGGCACAGATAAGAAAGCAGGATCAGCGCGACATAGTTCAGCATCAGTGTGGTGATACACTCATCCACATTCCAAAAAGCCTTTGGAATGGCACTGAGAAGGGCCCAGATAGCTCCTCCCGCGAAACAGCAGACCGCCAGGACAAGAATCCCAAGGACTCCCGGAACCTTAGGTCCATAAAAGGCAAATGCACCGCCTAATATCGCGCCTACCGCATACTGACCTTCCGCCCCGATATTATTCAGATTCATACGGAACGCAATGGATACGCCCAACCCGCAGAGCATCAAAGGAAGGCCGGATTCCACCGCGCTTCGGATTCCCCTCACAGACAGAAAGGCTCTGCTGAACATCCTTGCATATACTTCCAGGGGGTTAAATCCCACCGCCCCGATGATTACCGCGCAAAATACCAGAGCCACCAGCACAAACAGAATGGAATTAAGAAGGACAGCCAATGTACTCTTGTTTGATTTTTTTTCTAATACAAATCCTCTCATTGTTTCTCTCCTGACATTAATCTTCCTACCGTATCGTAATCCGCTTCTTTTGTATCAAGGACTGCCATCATTTTTCCGTCGCACAGCACTCCGATCCTGTCTGACAGCTGGAAAATCTCTTCCAGTTCCTCAGACACCAGAAGGATGGCTGTTCCCTTTTCGCTTTCCCGGCACAGAACTTCGTGGATTGCCTCTGCCGCTCCGATATCCAGTCCCCGAACCGGATAAGACGCTACCAAAAGAGCCGGATCTCCATTGATTTCTCTGGCTACCAGAAGTTTCTGCTGATTTCCTCCTGACATCAAAGAAACCGCCGTATCAATTCCTGCCGTCTTAATCTCATGTTCTGCTATGTAGTCCTGTGCTGTCTTACGGATAGCCTTTCTTTTGAGGATTCCATTTTTGCTGAATTTAGGGGAAGCATAGTGCTTCAGGATAATATTGTCCGCCAGATCCAGTTCCGGAACAAGTCCCATGTGAAGCCGGTCTTCTGGAATAAAGGCGACTCCTTTATCGATATTCTCCCGGATACTCAGATGGGTGATATCCTCCCCCTTTAGACAGACGCGGCCTTTCTGTACCTTTCTCAATCCGCAGACAGCCTCTGTCAGCTCCTTCTGGCCGTTCCCCGCCACTCCGGCGATCCCGAAGATTTCTCCTGCATGGATAGTAAAGGATACATTTTTTATTGCCTTGAGTCCTTTATCATTCCTCACTGTCAGATCTTCCAGGGAAAGAACTACTTGTTCTTCCTGCTTATGGCTTTTTCTGGCAAACTGGACGACCTCACGCTCCCCGACTACTGCCCGGGTAAGCCGTTCTATTGTGGCATCCTTTGCTTCCATGGTATCTTCTACCCTTCCACCCTTTAAAACAGTGATACGGTCTGCATTCTGCATTACCTCGTTCATCTTATGGGAAATGATGATCACGCTCTTTCCCTTATCCGCCATACTCCGCAGGACCTTAAACATTTCCGCCGCTTCCTGAGAGGTCAGGACCGCAGATGGTTCATCCAGGATCAAAACCTCCGCTCCCCGGTAAAGAAGCTTTACGATCTCTACCCTTTGCTGCTCTCCTACAGAAAGCTGCCACACCAGAGCCTTGGAATCCACTTCCAGATGAAACTGGCGGGAACATTCGGTAATGGCATCCTCCATTTCCTTTTTCCGCAGGATCTCTTTGCAGTCGGGCATGTATAAAAACACATTCTCCGCAACCGTCAAAGTAGGAATCAGACGGAAATGCTGGTGTACCATTCCGATCCCCAGATCTACCGCGTATTTAGGCGATTTCATGGAAACTTTCTTTCCTTTAAAAAGGATTTCTCCCGCATTCGGCTTATAAATCCCGGTGAGGATGTTCATCAAAGTACTTTTTCCAGCGCCGTTTTCTCCTAACAATGCATGAATTTCCCCGGGATACAGGGTGAGGTTCACATCCTCATTAGCCACCACCTTTCCAAAACGCTTCGTGATATTTTTCATTTCGATAATAGGTTCTTTCATCTCTTTATCCCCTTACTTCACTTGATATCAACGACTTTGTTCCTTATCCTATCGTAACGGAAAGGATCTGTATTCCGGATAAAACCAGGACCCCCGTCTGCTGTCTGTATATTGTCCCTCTTTCTTAATATAAACGAATCCCATCCAGTGCATATACATTTGCCGCTTTATAAGGGGGCTGCTTCACAGACAGCCTATTCCTCTTATCAGCGCCTGACTGACTAACTGGGTGGGATTTGCCAAAGCAAGCTCCAGGCACAGACAAGCATCCGTCCCGGAACTACAGATCTCCGTTTAAATATTTTTCTTTTTTACCTTCATATCCGCAGTTAGCCTCACAACTCCTGCAATACCAACACGTACGATTTCGTTAGTGCTCATTTTTACCTCCTTCCGACGCATTCAATGCATCGATGATGGTAGATTTGGAAATTCTTTAAGGGCCTTAAAAAAGGCCAAACGTTCTGTTTGACCTCTTTGCTAACAATTGAATTTTAATATATTCTTAAGGTTTTGTCAATATATAGACTGCATCACTTTATTGTCCTGTGTCATTTTCCTGTATCACACTTGAAATTCCTAATTGTCTCCCAAAGCCTGCCGCGCTATAATGAGGATAAGATATTTAACGAAATTCTATTTTAGAACAAAGGAGACACGATTATGAGAACGATCAAAGCAGAACCTATTACTTATGAATCCTACGCCCCTTTCGGAACCTTCTATAATATGACCGAACCCTCGGGGTATTCCCTGAACGGCGAGATTCACCGCTTCTTCCCGGACCGGATGACAGAATCCTATGTATCAAGAGCAGCGTTTTCTCCCATTCTCGTGAAAAAGCCTGCGGTTATGAAGATCACACAGGCAGAGTATCATACCACTACGCCGGAAATCATCCTGCCTCTTAACGATGACATGATCATCCACGTAGCGCCGGCTTCTGCAGGCACTCCGGTTCCGGAGCTGACAAAAGCTTTTCTTGTACCCAAGGGAACACTTGTGAAGATCAATTCCGCGATCTGGCATCTGGCGCCTCTTCCGGCGCATGCAGAGGAACTTAAGGCAATGATCATCCTGCCGGAATGTACTTACGCCAATGACTGCATAGTAGTGGATTATCCAGAAAAAGATCAGTTCATCATTGAACTTTAAAAGCATAAACTATCGATAGATATAATTTTCTGATTTATATACATAAGAAATAGCCGTTCTGTTCTCATAAAAGTTTAGGAACGGCTATTCTTATCCTCACATATAAGCTAATGCAGTTATATCTGCTTATTTTTTTCTGGCACTTTTTTAAAATCTGTGCTACTATCACTATTGAAATTTTTCTCAGGAGATGAGCATATGATTACTTTTTTATCCTCAATCTTTATAAAAAATCCCAAAGACTACCAGTCCCCTGCTGTGCGGCAGGCATATGGAGTCCTTTGCGGAGGAGTCGGCATTGCCCTTAATCTGGTTTTGTTTCTGGGCAAATGGATCGCGGGCATGATAAGCGGTTCCATCGCCATTACCGCCGATGCCTTTAACAACCTCTCCGATGCAGGCTCTTCCATCATTACCCTGGTAGGCTTTAAACTTTCCGGCCAAAAGCCGGACCCGGAGCATCCCTTCGGGCACGGGCGCATGGAATACATTTCCGGGCTGTTTGTCTCCGTTGCCATCCTTATCATGGGGTTTGAACTTATTACTACCTCCATTGAAAAAGTACGCCGGCCGGAGCCCATTGAAAGCAGCCCTCTAATCCTCGGGATTTTAGCGGCTTCCATTCTGATAAAGGTTTATATGGCCTACTATAACCGTTCCGTAGGGAAAAAGATTGGAAGCGCTGCCATGAACGCCACTGCTATGGACAGCTTAAGCGATACCATTTCTACTGCTCTGGTCCTTGCAGCCACCATCATCAGTCACTTTACCGGACTGCTTTTAGACGGATGGTTTGGTATTCTGGTAGGTCTGTTTATTTTCTATACAGGAATCCAGACCATGAAAGATACCATGAACCCGCTCCTTGGGCAGCCTCCTAAAAAGGAACTGGTAAAAAAAATAGAGCAGATCGTCACTGCTCATTCTACGGTACATGGAATCCATGACCTCATTGTACACGATTACGGTCCCGGACGCCTGATGATCTCTCTTCATGCCGAGGTGGACGCTGATGGAAATCTTCTGGAACTTCACGACGAAATCGATAATATTGAACATGAACTCCAGCAGAAATTAAACTGCGCAGCCACCATACACATGGACCCCATCGTCACAGACGATGCAGAGGTCGTTCAGGTTCGGGAAATCGTGGATAAAATCGTGTCTTCCTTAGGCGAAGACTTTACTATGCATGATTTCCGCATGGTAAAAGGACCTACCCATACAAATCTTGTCTTTGATGTGGTGATGCCATTTCACTGTGCATACACGGAAGTGGAAGTGGTAAAAACCATAAAACAGGAAATCCAGGAAAAAATAGGGAGAAAATACTTCGCTGTTATCCAGATCGACCGGGATTTCAGCTAAATATTTCCCCTTTCCCACTTAGTCAAAAAATTCGATTCCCATAAGTGTCAGCCCGTGAGCCGGCGCCGTAGGGCCCGCTGCTTCCCGGTTGCATGCATCCAGGATATCTTTCATTTTCTCCGGCGGATACTGGCCGTTGCCGATTTCTATCAACGTGCCGGCTATGATCCGCACCATATTATAAAGGAAGCCCTCTCCGGATACACGGATCGTCACCATATCTCCGTCCCGCCATACATCCATAGCGGTTATGGTGCGGACGGTACTTTTTACCTGTGCCTTAGAACCGCAGAAACTGGCAAAATCGTGGCGTCCGATCAGAAAGGAAGTTGCCTCCCGCATCTTTTCCACATCCAGCTTATAATGATAAAAATACGAATACAGCCTCTCTGTAGGCACGGGGAATCTCCGGTTTAAGATCCGGTACTCATAAGTTTTCTCACTATCACAGTATCTGGGATGAAAGTCAGGGTCCACTTCCTCGGAAAGCTGAATCCGGATGTCTTCCGGAAGCCTTTGGTTCAGCGCATAAGAGATTTTCTCCCCGGGAATCCGGCTTTCTGTGTCAAAGACAGCCACATTTCCCATGGCATGAACTCCCGCGTCTGTTCTGCTGGCACCCATTGTCTCAATGTTTTCACCTAAAAGCTCTGAAAGGGTCTCGTTTAACACGCCCTGTATCGTCACGCCATTGGGCTGCGTCTGCCATCCGCAGTAATTTGTCCCGTCATATGCAACCACCAGGCCTATTCTTTTCTTCATGTATTTCCTCTTTCTGATGCATCTGCCGCACCGTCTTATATAAGAGATAAGCCACACAAAACAACCAGCTCTTCCATAAAGAGCATTTCGTGTGGCTTATCTTTTTATTTTCATTCTTTTATCCTAAAGTCCTGCTGCGCGAAAAGCAATGGCAATCCCAAGATATACAGCAAGCACTCCATAAGCAGCATAGTCCATTCCTGTATATTTCAGGGGCTTCATCTGGGTCCGGTCGTCGCCTCCGTGATAGCATCTGGCTTCCATGGCCATGGCAAGATCGTTTGCCCTTCGGAAAGCAGAAATAAACAGCGGCACCAAAAGCGGCACCATGTTTTTCGCTTTCTGGATGATATTTCCCGTCTCAAAATCCGCTCCTCTGGCGATCTGCGCCTTCATGATCTTATCTGTCTCTTCCAGAAGGATCGGAATAAAACGAAGGGCAATGGACATCATCATGGCAATCTCATGGACTGGCACATGAATCTTATTTAAAGGCCGCAAAAGACGCTCCAGACCATCTGTCAACTGATTAGGCGTAGTAGTCAGCGTCATCACCGATGAACCGATCACCAGATAAGCCAGACGGATTGCCATTCTTCCCGCAAGGGACAATCCTTCCTTTGTCACCCGCAGAAAGCCCCACTGCCACAGTACCTCTCCAGGCGTTAAAAGGATATTAAATACCACTGTGATCATCAGGATAAGAAAAATTGCTTTTAATCCTTTAAACATGAATTTTACAGGCACTTTTGACACATAGATCATTCCTGCTAGAAATACGGTAGCCACCGCATATCCTAAAAAGGTATGGAACAAAAATACCGATACAATGAATACAAGTGTCCCGATCAGCTTAGTCCGCGGATCCAGTCTGTGAAGAACGGACTTGGCGGGATAATATTGTCCCAGTGTAATATCCCTAAGCATTTGTCCTTCCTCCCTTCCCGCCGTCCTTTGTGCCTTCTTTTCGTCCCTTTAACAAAGGGGACTGTTTTTCTCTCAGGGCAGAAAGTATACTCTCTCTTGCCTCTGCCACTATGGTGGCGTCTGCATCTACCGGCAGACCGCTTTCTTTCAGCGCGTGCATGATATATGTGATCTGGGGCGCAGCAAGTCCCATTGCCTCCAGTTCTTTATAATGGGCAAACACCTTCTTCGGCGTATCGTCAAAAGCCACCTGCCCGTGGTTCATCACGATCAGACGCTCCACATATTTTGCAATATCCTCCATACTATGAGAAACCAGGATAATGGTAATCCCGCGGACCTTATGAAGCTCCGCGATCTGATCCAAAATATCGTCCCGGCCCTTAGGATCCAGTCCCGCTGTAGGTTCGTCCAGGATTAAAATCTTCGGGTTCATGGCAAGCACACCTGCGATCGCCACCCTCTTTTTTTGTCCTCCGGAAAGCTCAAAAGGAGATTTCCCAAAATTTTTTTCTTTAAAACCTACCTGCAGAAGGGCCTGTCTCGCCTCTTTTTCTGCTTCCTCTCTGGTAAGCCCCTGGTTCATAGGGCCAAAACACACATCAGAAAGCACATCGTTCTCAAAAAGCTGGTGCTCCGGATACTGGAATACCAGGCCCACCTCGCTTCTTAACTTTTTCCGGTCGTACTTTTCCTGCCAGACATCCTCTCCATTATAAAGAACCGTCCCCGATGTAGGCTGGATCAAGGCATTAAAATGCTGGATCAAAGTGGACTTTCCACTTCCCGTATGGCCGATCATCCCGATAAACTGCCCATCCGGAATCAGCAGGCTTACATCTTTTATGGCATGGATCTCATAGCTTGTACCAGGACTGTAGGTATAGGTTATATTCTTTAATTCTATTGACATAAGGCACTCACCAATTCCTCTGTAGTCAGTATTCCGTCCGCAATCTGTACGCCGGCTTCTTTCAGCTCATGGGCAAGAAGAGTCACCTGGGGCACATCCAGACGGTATTCTTTCAGGGTATCCACCTGGGAAAAAATTTCCCGGGGCGTTCCCTCCATAACTATATTTCCTCCATCCATTACATACACCCGGTCTGCATGGATCACCTCTTCCATATAGTGGGTGATAAGGATTACTGTCACATTCTCTTTTTGGTTTAATTCCCTAACTGCTTCCAGAACCTCTTTCCGCCCGTTGGGATCCAGCATAGCGGTAGGCTCATCCAGCACGATACACTGGGGATGCATAGCCATTACTCCGGCAATGGCCACTCTCTGTTTCTGCCCGCCGGAAAGCTTATTTGGTGAGTGGTGGCGGTACGCGGTCATTCCTACTTTTTTTAAGCTTTCGTCCACCCGTTTCCAGATTTTCTCTGTAGGAACACCCATGTTTTCCGGTCCAAATCCTACGTCCTCTTCCACCACAGTCCCTATGATCTGATTATCCGGATTTTGAAAGACCATTCCCGCCTTCTGGCGCACCTTCCAAAGCTCCGGCTCTTTTGAAGTGTCCATTCCATCCACCCAGATGGTCCCCTCCGTGGGGAGGAGAAGAGCATTCATATGCTTTGCCAGAGTGGATTTTCCGGAACCGTTATGTCCCAGGACTGCCACAAATTCCCCGGCTTGAATGTCCAGGTTTACATCGTTGACGGCTCTTTGTGTTTCCTGCACGTTTCCGTCGTCGTCATACTTGAGATAGTCAAATCCCAGCTTCAAAGCCTTGATTATTCCCATATTTTCCTCCTAGCACCCTGGCTGGAAACCAGGGCAAAGCCCTTTCTCTCATGCTCTTCCCCTTAATGCTTTACACTCACTGAAAAGCCGGGGAACAGCAGCCTTTATTCCGGCATATTTTCTTTAGAGGCTTCCTCCGTAGCTGCCGGAACAAATCCGGTCAACTCGTCGATCAGCTCCCAGATTTCCTCTCTGCCCTGTTTCGTCTGTGCAGAAAAAGGAATGACTTTTGTCCCCGGGCGCAGCTTCAGCCCCTCTTTTATCATTTTTACATGCTTCTGCCACTGGCTCCGCTTGATCTTATCCAGTTTCGTGGCAATGATAATAGGATCAAACCCGTTGTGTACGATCCAGTCGTACATCATCTTATCATTTGCCGACGGCTCATGGCGGATATCAATGAGCAGGAACACTGCTTTAAGATCTTTAGATGAGTGAAGATATCTCTCTATCATTTTTCCCCATTTTTCCTTTTCAGAAGGGGAAACTTTCGCATAGCCGTATCCGGGAAGATCCACCAGATATATACATTCATTTACGTTGTAAAAGTTGATCGTCTGAGTCTTTCCAGGCTGGGCGCTGGTCCGTGCCAACGCCTTGCGGTTCAGCAGTCCATTAATAAGGGAAGATTTTCCTACATTGGATTTCCCTGCGAACGCCACTTCCGGTCTTCCTGTATCCGGCAGCTTACTGGTCACGCCGCATACGATATCCAGTGATACGTTTTTTATAACCATATCTTTCCTCGCTATTTCTTCAATGCCTCTGCAGCCACATCGCTCATGTTCTCCACAAAGGTAATGGTAAGTCCGTCTGTAATTTCCTGATCCATTTCTTCCACATCAGGTTTATTTTCCTTAGGCACCAGGACCTGTTTGATCTTCGCATACTTTGCAGCCAAAAGTTTTTCTTTTAGGCCGCCGATAGCCAGTACCCGGCCCCGAAGGGTGATTTCTCCGGTCATAGCCACATCCGCACGGACCGGAATCTTTGTTATGGCAGAAAGCATAGCCACAGCCATGGTGATTCCGGCGGAAGGACCGTCCTTGGGAACGGCTCCCTCGGGGATATGTACATGTATATCATTTTCCTGGAAAAATTCCTGAGAAACCTTGTATTTTTCTGCAACGGAACGGATGTAGGTAATCCCCGCCTGGGCGGACTCTTTCATCACATCCCCAAGCTGTCCGGTAAGGATCAGTTCTCCTTTTCCAGGCATCACATTTACCTCTATCTGAAGGGTATCCCCGCCCACCTGGGTCCAGGCAAGTCCCCGGGCAATGCCCACCTCGTCTTTTTTATTTGCCATGAGGTAATTATACCGCTCTCTGCCCAGGAAATCCGGCAGATTTTTCCCTGTGACCGTTACCTTTTCCTTGCCGTTTTCCATGATCTCCCTGGCTGCCTTGCGGCAGATCTGGCCGATTTTTCTCTCCAGGTTTCTTACACCCGCTTCTTTGGTGTAATTATTAATGATCTTGCGCAGGGCTGCTGTCTGTATGGTCAGCCTGCCTTTCTCGATGCCGTTTATTTCCATCTGCTTAGGGATCAGGTGGTCCTTTGCAATGTGTTCTTTCTCATTCTCCGTATATCCGGAGATTTCAATGAGCTCCATACGGTCGAGAAGAGGCCTTGGAATTCCCTGCACGTCATTGGCAGTGGCAATAAAAAGTACCTCTGAGAGATCCTGGGGAAGCTCTACATAATGATCTGTAAAATGGCTGTTCTGCTCCGGGTCCAGCACCTCTAAAAGAGCAGATGCGGTATCCCCTTTATAATCACTGCTTGTTTTATCTATCTCATCCAGCAGCATCAAAGGATTGCTTACCTCCGCCTGTTTAAGAGCCATGGTGATCCTTCCCGGCATAGCGCCCACATAGGTTTTCCGGTGTCCCCGTATTTCCGCCTCATCACGCACGCCGCCAAGACAGATCCGGACATATTTTTTATGAAGAGCTTCCGCCACAGACTTGGCAATAGAAGTCTTTCCTGTTCCGGGAGGCCCCACCAGACAAAGGATCGGGCTTTTTCCCTTATGGGTCAGTTTACGGACCGCAAGGAACTCCATGATCCGCTCTTTTACATCCTTTAATCCGTAATGGCCCTCCTGAAGGATCTTCCAGGCTTCCTTTAAATCCTCTGAATCTTTGGAACGCTTTTCCCAGGGAAGGGACAATAATGTTTCGATATATCCGGAAAGGACATGGTTTTCCGCAGCATTGCTGTTCATGCCCTTCAGCCGGTCGATTTCCTTACTGATCTTTTCTTTGACTTCATCCGATGCCTGGAGTTTTTTTAATTCTTTGCGGTATTCCTCCACAATGTCGTCAGTATTGTCCTCGCCCAGCTCTTCCCGGATCAGTTTTAACTGCTCTCTTAAAATATATTCTCTCTGATTTTTATCTACCCGTTCTTTAAGCTTTCTCTGGAGACTCTTCCCCACCTGCATGACTTCTATTTCATTGCTCAGAATCGCCCCGAGAACCTCATACTGTTCTTCTACTGTAACGGCTTCCAGGATCTTCTGTTTGCTCTGGTAAGTGAGAGGAAGGTTTACGGCAATCTGCCGGATCAGTTCCTCCACATCCTCGATATTCAGGATCTGGGCAACCAGTTCCTTGCTCACTTTCCCATTCTCCAGGCAATAATGGTGAAACAGTTCCCGAAGGCTCCTGTGCATAGCTTCCTTTACTGAGGGGACAAGGACTTCTGCGTCCTCTCCTCCCACCAAAGCTATCTCGCCGCGTATATAGGGGAAATCCTGTTCCATGGACAAGAGCTCGCCCCTGCGGATTCCTTCCACCAAAACGCGCAGAAGGTTCTGGGGAAGCTTCACTACCTGTTTGATATAAGCAAGGGTTCCGATTTTATATAAATCTGTCATTCCCGGCGTTTCCACCTCCGGGTCTTTCTGTGTGATCAAAAAGATTTTCTGATCATCCAGCATGGCCGCTTCGATCGCCTTTACCGAACGTTCTCTGCTCACATCGAAATGTACGATCATGTCCGGGAGGATGGTCGTCCCCCTGAGGGCGATCACAGGCAGCACTTCAATGGGATTTATCATTTATCCTTCAATCCTTTCTCAGGCTGTTTCCGGTTTTCCTTTCTTTCTGGAACGGGAGTTTCTCCTTCCGGATGCAGGCGCGGGCGCCGGTGCATCCCCATATATGATCTCCGGTTCCCCGGTTCCTTCCACAGCTTCTTTGGTAATGATACATTTACGGATGGTCTTATCTGACGGGGTCTTGTACATAAGGTCCATCAGGGAATTTTCCATGATGGCACGAAGTCCTCTGGCTCCTGTTTTTCTTTCCAGGGATTTCCTTGCCACAAGCTCCAGCGCTTCCTCTTCAAAATCCAGCTCCACCCCATCCAGCTCAAACAATTTATGATACTGTTTTGTAAGAGAGTTCTTCGGCTCCCTTAAAATACGGATCAACGCGTTTTCATCCAATGCTTCCAAGGTCACTACCACCGGCACACGGCCGATAAATTCCGGGATCAGGCCAAATTTGATAAAGTCTTCCGGCATAACCTCTTTTAAGACCTCGCCCACATTCCTTTCTTTCTTTACAGATACCTCAGCTCCAAAACCAATGGCTTTGGTATCCTTTCTTGCCTCGATGATCTTTTCGATCCCTTCAAAAGCTCCGCCGCAGATGAACAGGATATTTGTAGTATCAATCTGGATAAATTCCTGGTGGGGATGCTTTCTTCCGCCCTGGGGAGGAACACTGGCAACCGTACCCTCCAGGATCTTTAAAAGAGCCTGCTGTACGCCTTCTCCGGATACATCTCTGGTGATGGAGGCATTTTCGGACTTCCTGGTGATCTTATCAATCTCGTCGATATAGATAATCCCATACTGGGCGCGCTCAATATCGTAATCTGCCGCCTGTATGATCTTAAGAAGGATATTTTCCACATCCTCGCCCACATAGCCGGCTTCTGTAAGAGTGGTGGCATCTGCAATGGCAAAAGGCACGTTCAGCATCCTTGCCAGTGTCTGGGCAAGGAGGGTCTTTCCGGAACCGGTAGGCCCAAGCATAAGGATGTTGCTCTTTTGCAGTTCCACATCCAGATTTCTGGATGCCAGCACTCTTTTGTAATGGTTATAGACAGCCACAGACAAAGCTTTCTTCGCCTGATCCTGTCCGATCACATAATCGTCAAGAATAGCATGGATCTCTTCGGGTTTTAAAAGATTGATCTCTGTGTCGTAATACTCTTCCTGTCCGTACTGCGCGAATTCTTCTTCCATGATCTCCGCACAGATTCCAATGCACTCGTCACAAATGTAAACTCCGTCAGGACCTGAGATGAGTTTTCTCACCTGATCTTCTGTCTTTTTGCAAAAAGAACACTTGACTTTTCCATCTCTCGTTTTATCTGCCATGAATTTTTTCCTTTCTATATTCAAATCTATAAAAGCAAGATAAGACTCCTGCGGTTTACAGGAGTCTTTTCATTGGCATCATTTATGCATGACAACACCGTCGATCAGACCATATGCCTTCGCCTCTTCGGCGGTCATATAATTATCACGGTCTGTATCCCGCTCAACAACTTCGATTGGCTGGCCGGTATTCTCTGCCAGAATCTCATTTAAAATTCTCTTTGTCTGTGCAATGTGATCCGCTACGATCTGGATTTCCGTAGCCTGACCCTGCGCACCGCCGGATGGCTGATGAATCATGATCGTAGAATGGGGAAGAGCAAATCTTTTTCCCTTTGCTCCGCCTGCTAAAAGGAACGCTCCCATGCTGGCAGCCATTCCCAGACATATGGTGGAGACATCACATTTAATGTACTGCATGGTATCGTAAATCGCCATACCCGCCGTCACAGAACCGCCCGGACTGTTAATGTAAAGCTGGATGTCCTTTCCCGGATCTTCCGCTTCCAGGAACAAAAGCTGTGCAACAATAAGGCTTGCGCTCACATCGTTTACTTCTTCTCCGAGGAAAATAATTCTGTCCTTCAAAAGCCTGGAGTAAATATCGTAACTTCTCTCTCCCCGGCTGGTCTGTTCAATAACATAAGGTACTAAACTCATTTTTTCCCCTTTCTGACGCACTTGCTGCGTCAATAATGGTAGATTTGGAAGTTTACTTCCAAACTTACGTCTCCATTCGCTGGCAGTTAAACTTCCTTCGCTGCTTCGGCAACCAGAGTTACGGCTTTCTGTACAGCCATATCTTTCTTCATCTGTTCAAGCTGGTTCTCCCCAAGCACCTCTTTCAATTTATCTGCTTCCATCTTATAAGCCTCAGCCATCTTAGCGATCTCTGCATCTACTTCTTCTTCGCTTGGCTGAATGTTTTCTGTCTCTGCAATCTTTTCAAGAACAAGTCTTGTCTGGATTCTCTTTAATGCCTGCGGTTTCATGTCTTCCATCATCTTATCCATGGTAAGACCGGTAAACTGGAAGTACTGCTCCATAGATAATCCCTGTGCCTGCATTCTTCTGCTGAAGTCGTCTGCCATCTGGCTTACCTGTGTACGGATCATAGCATCCGGGATATCCATCTGTGCGTTTTCGATTACCTTATCTACCGCTGCATCTTCTTTTGCACGGAGAGCTTCTTTTTCTTTTCTCTCTGTAAGTTTTTTCTTTAAATCTTCTTTATATTCTGCCAGGGTATCAAACTCAGATACATCCTGTGCAAAATCGTCGTCCAGTTCAGGAAGCTCTTTTGCTTCCACTTTCTTAACGTCGCATTTAAATACTGCTTCTTTTCCTGCAAGATCCGGTGCCTGGTATTCCTCCGGGAAAGTAACTTTTACTTCTACGTGATCTCCGGCTTTCGCTCCTACAAGCTGATCCTCGAAACCTGGGATAAAGGTATTGGATCCAAGTGTCAACGGATATTCTGTATCTTTTCCGCCGTCAAATGGCACCTCATCCACAAATCCTTCAAAGTCGATGGTGACAACATCGCCGTTTTCTGCTCCGCGGTCTTCTACGGTGACTGTTCTGGAGTTTTTCTCCTGCTCTTTCTTCACCTCTGCCTCTACTTCTTCTTCTGTAACTTCTGTCTCTGCCTTAGGAACCTCAACGCCTTTATATTCGCCAAGAGTTACTTCCGGTTTTACAGCTACGTCTGCAGTGAAGATGAATGCCTTGCCCGGCTCAGCCTGTGTTACGTTAATCTCCGGCTGGGAAACGATCTCCAGGTCACATTCAGACAGAGCTTTTCTATAATGCTCTGGGATTAATGCGTTCGCTGCATCCTCTAAAAAGATACCCTTGCCATACATCTGCTCAATTACTTTTCTTGGTACTTTTCCTTTACGGAAGCCAGGGATGGAAATTCTTCCTTTTGCTTTCTGATATGCATTCTGCATAGCCTTGTCTAAATCCTCGGCAGAAACCTCTATTGTAAGTTTTGCCATGTTTTTTTCCAGTTTTTCCACCTGTAAACTCATGTTACATGTTCCTCCTTCATTATCCGGTTATATTCTTATACATTTTTTCAGGTATCCGCCTTCTCTCCAGCCGGTGCAGGAAAGTACAGAATACCATTTTGTAGATCGTTCATTTTCATCTGCCCCATGCAGATGAACACATTTTGGCAAGAGTACATTTACAGTCATTACGATAGTATAGCATAAGACGAAAAAAAACGCCAGTATTTTTTTCACACAATTTCGCGTGAATATAGGATAGAATCCGCGATTTCTTCTGCCTTTTTGCCGCCTTCAAGCTGAGTTATCAGAGAGAGTGCAAAGTCAATGGCTGTCCCCAGCCCTCTGCTTGTAGTCACATTTCCATCTGAAACAACCGAATCCTCCGTAATAACTGTCCCGGACTGCTGGTCTAAAAAGGAAGGGTAGGAGGTCGCCCTGCGCCCTTTCAGAAAACCGAGCTTTGCGAAAATACTGGGAGCTGCGCAGATAGCAGCCACTTTTTTTCCTTCTGCATAATACTTCTTTAAAAGCTCCATAAGCGGCTCATATGCTCCCAAATTCACTGTCCCCGGCATTCCTCCCGGAAGCACCAGCATGTCTCCGTCAGAAAAATCTGTATCTTTAAAGAGCCTGTCTGTCAGAAGTGTAATGCCATGGGAAGTAGTCACTTCCCTTGTATCTTTGATCGATACGGTAGTGATCTCAATTCCTGCTCTTCTCATCAGATCCACAACGGTCAGACCCTCGATATCTTCAAAACCGTCTGCCAGAAAGATATATACTTTACTCATAAAAACCCACTCCTTTTTTATTTTTTCCAATATTTTCCAGTTTATGCCTTTATCTCTGCCCTTTCTTTTTGGTAAGCGGCAGGATTTCCTTATGAATTATAACAAATTGCTTCCTTTTTTACAATAAATTGCGTATACTAAAGTTTAGGAAAAGCAGCAACTGCTGACACAAAGAGGAGAAATGAAAATGGAAATCGAGAGAAAATTTCTTATTGAAAAAGAAAACCTTCCGGCATCTCTGGAAGAATATCCCTGCCACAAGATTGAACAGGGTTATCTTTGTACAGATCCTGTAGTCCGGATCCGCCAGGAGGATGAAACCTATTATCTTACTTATAAATCCGGAGGTTTTCTTGCCAGAGAAGAATATAACCTGCCTTTAACCAAAGAAGCCTACGCCCATCTGCGCCCCAAGGCAGACGGCATCGTCCTTTCCAAGACCCGTTATCTTCTGCCGGAAAAGGACGGACTTACCATTGAGCTGGATGTATTTCACAGTCCTTATGAAGGATTGTACCTGGCAGAGGTGGAGTTTCCTTCAAAAGAAGCCGCCGAGGCTTATAAGCCTCCAGCCTGGTTTGGGGAAGATGTAACCTATTCCTCTCTTTATCACAACAGCAGCTTAAGCAAAGGGATGCCTTTAGGCGACTGACAGCGGTCGCCTAAAAGCATCCCTTTCTTTTATATCTTATAAGGTTTTTCCTTTTTCTGCACAGGCATTCAGCGCTTCGTACACAGCGCTTCTAAAGCCCATCTTCTCTAACGTGCGTACGCCTTCTATGGTTGTTCCAGCCGGCGAGCAGACCATATCTTTTAATTCACCGGGATGCATTCCCGTCTCCAGAACCATTTTTGCACTTCCCAAAACAGCCTGGGCGGCAAATGCATACGCCTGTTTTCTTGCCATTCCCTGTGCCACTGCTGCATCAGCCATGGCCTCGATAAACATAAATACATAAGCCGGAGAGCTTCCGCTCACCGCGCCCACAGCATCCAGCAGACGTTCTGGGACTACTTCCGTCTTTCCGAAGCTGTCGGTAATCTCGCAGATCCGTTTCACGTCTTCCTCTGTGGCCCGTCCATTGGGACAGACTGCCGTCATTCCTTCGCCCACCTGTGCCGGAGTGTTCGGCATTAACCGAAAGATTTTCACAGGAGCCGCACATTTTTCTTCCAGCCAGGAAAGTGTTTTCCCCGGCGCTATACCCACTACGATTTTTTCCGGAGTAAAGGCATCTCTTACTTCTGTAAGAACCTCCTCATAAAACTGAGGTTTAATGGAAAGCACGATAATATCCGCTGCCTTTGCCACCTCTTTATTATCTGAGGTTGTTTCCACTCCCAGCTTTTCTTTTATATAAGAAAGGCGTTCCGGGGACAGATCAGAAACAATGATCTCTTCTTTTTTATAGATCTCTTTTCTTAAAATTCCCCCAAGCATGGCTGTTCCCATGTTTCCGCCGCCTATAAAGCCTATTTTCATCTGTTTTTCCTCCGTAAACAAAAACTTTATAATGTCAGTGACGGAGCGGTATACACACGTCCTGCCAATTCAGAATCCAACATATAGAGGCTTCTTGCGTCATCTCCGAAAAGTTCCATCTTTTTGATCAGATCCGATGCGTTGGTCTCTTCTTCGCCCTGTTCTTTTACAAACCAGTCTAAAAACTGCATGGTACGGAAATCTTTAACTTCATATGCCGCAGAATAGATCCTATTGATCAGGCTGGTCACATACTGTTCGTGTTTATATCCTTCTTTCAGGGGATCCATCCGCTCTTTTAAAACACAGTCCGGTTTTGCAATGGCTTCCAGAGTCACCTTACAGTCATTATTCTGCAGATACTGGATCATCAGCATGGCATGGTCCCTTTCCTCCTGAGCCTGTACCCGGTACCAGTTTGCAAAGCCTTTCAGTCCTTCGTCTTCGTAAAAATTAGCGAAATCAAGATATAAATATGCAGAATAAAACTCTTTATTTACCTGCTCGTTCAGCAAAGCTGCTACATTTTCTTTAATCATGATCGTCACTCCTTATGATTTTTTCTAAAGTATAATACATTTTGTCAGAAAAGTGAACTACCTATATTACTTTCTCAGAATCTTTTCCATGGATTTTCCTTTCGCCAATTCATCAATCAGCTTATCCAGATAGCGTATCTCCTGCATAAGCGGCTCCTGAATATCCTCCACCCGCACGCCGCAGACCACGCCTTTGATCTTTTTTCTGTTTTCATTTAGTTTAGGGGCATTTTGAAAAAATTCTCCGTAGCTGCATCCCTTTTCCAATAGTTCATTCAGCTCCTCCTGGCCGTACCCGGTAAGCCAGTTTATGATCTCGTCTACTTCCTCTTTGGTCCTTCCCTTTCTTTGGGCTTTGTTTACAAGGAGAGGATAAATTTTTGAAAGTTCCATTTGATAAATTTTTTCGTTGGTCATGGTGGTGCCTCCATCTGATTGCTTTTTATGATGATTAATTGATAATTCTGACAACCGCCAGTTTGATCATTTCGATTCTTACATACACCCATAAGAAATAGCCGCCCTGCTCTCTGGTAAAGATATAGACGGCTATTTCTTAGCTTAATACTTCTACCAGGACGGGTAGCAAAAAAAATCCCCCGGAATCACCGTGTTCTGCGGCATCATTCGGGGAATGTCCAAAGCAGATAACGGGAATCGAACCCGCCTCCTCAGCTTGGGAAGCTGATATTCTACCAATGAACTATATCTGCATATGCGTATTATAGCACTTAAATTTCCCGGATGCAAGTCCCTGCAATTGCAAAATTGTCTAAATTATCAAAAATTTTTATTGTTTATGCTTCTTTGAATAATAACGGGAGACAGGAGGTATTGTGCTCTCCTGTCCCCTGTTTTTATGGCGTTTTAAGCCAGAGCTTCTTTCACTCCCAAACCTTTATCACATTATGTCCGGGCTTTAACCCCTCAAAAGGCCCCGGTACCGGCGCGCTGTTCCGCACTTCTCCCAGATAATCCTTATCTATACGGATGGCGTCTCCATTAGGAGCATCGAAAGGCGCTCCTGCCAGTCTGGCAAGTCCTAAGTCTTCCGTACCATAAATCTTTGTTCCAATAGAAAACAGCTCCTCTGGAATGTGGATTTCCAAATACGTACCGTCCTCTTTTTGAACAATATGCGCATGTGCCGGTTCTTCACTGCAGAAGTTTTCTGTCTCCCGGTCAAAGGCTTCCGCCCCTTCCAGATAACAGTTGTTTTTCAAATATACCGGCTGGTTGGTCTTAAGGAAACGTTCCACATCATCCAGTCCGCCTGCACGTACCTTTTCCACAAATTCTTCCAGCGAAGCGGTACAGTCATTAAACCCTGCTGTGCCGCAGAAGCTGTCATCTGTATAAACAGGCGCGCTTCCAAGGAAAATATTCTGATAAAATCTGTCATCGCCGCCATATACCACCGCGCATCCTGCCACCTGGGTGCTGTGCGGAAAATGATAAGGTGTCGCCCGCTCCAGAAAGCGCTCTCTTCGGATCACTCCGCAGTACAGATTATGAAGATAAGCGGTTCCCTGAGCCTGGTTATCCAGACTGAACTCTGAACCAAAAATATTGTTGTCCATCACACAGGGACCGTGGGTCACTTCTATCATCAAATCCCTGCTGTTTTCATAGAACAGATTTCCGCTGATACGCACTCCCTGTGCTTCCCAGTCCATCCAGATCCCCAAGGTAGTGTGATGGATATTATTTCCTACGATCTGGGTATCAATCGCTGCATGAAGCTTGATCCCGGCAATCTCATAGCCGAAAAACTCATGTTTAGTTCCAATATTGTAAATATGGTTATGGCAGATCTGGCTGAAAGCTCCCCCCATATGGCCAACAATGGCATTTTGGCCGCAGTTATAGATCACATTGTTTCGGATCACATGGGAACCGATGGTTTCTTTGTCCCACCCCTTTTGAAGTGCCTGAAATACAGTTTCCAACTGATGCTGATAGCCTGGTTTTAACAGATAGCGGCTGCACAGATTATGGCCTGTGGAAATTTCTTTGCCCACACTGATGCCGCTGCACTTTGCGTCATGGATGATATTATCCTCGATCACCCATCCCTTGCTCCAATGGGTTCCTATAAGCCCAGGCTGATCTGCAGTAGGCGGCGCCCAGGGGCAGGCTGCCTGTGCCATTTCAAAACCGCGGACTGTGATATAATTCAATCCGGTCTTTTCCGGGTAAAAACAATAGGGACGGACATTGATCTCCACAAGTTCCTGATTCGGGTCATACCCATGGAAATTGGCATAGATCGTAGTATTTTTCTCATCCACCTGGGCATACCATACATAAACCGTCTGCTCTGGCTCCAGGATCCATTCTTCACGATTTGTCCAGGGAGGATTATTTCCCTTGGTCCGCATGGTGGGATGAACCACCTCATAATAGGAAGGAACCTCATAAAAAGATTTTCCATTTAAATATACGTCCCCCAAATGCAGGGAATGATCCAGCGGATACCGAAGCCAATCCCCCTTTAAGACCTCCGCATAAGGATTAAACTTCCCGAAAACAGAATTGGGAACAACAGCCTTCCATACCGTCTCCTCCACAGGTTCCCAGGAATGTACCTGCTCTGATCCCTTGATCACAACCTTCTCTCCCGGCGCCGCTTCAAAGATGATCCGGTCGTAAGCGCTTCTTCCGCTGTTTTGAGGATTTACCCACTCACGGTAAGTCCCTTCGTGAACAATCACCCTGTCATTTGCCTGCGCTGCCTCGGCCCCCCTGGAAATGGTACGAAACGGATGCTCTTTGCTGCCGTCATTTTGGTCGCTTCCGTTTATGGCTACATGATACTCATAACTCATAGAATACCTCCACCCTTCTCGTAAAATTTTTGCTGCTTCTATATTAACATTACAGACATATTTCGCCAATATTTTTTATTTATTTTTTCCCTTTTTTAGGTATCTTTTCTGATTTTTTATGCACGCATTCCATTCTTTTCCATATATTATATATCAGTAAAACAAGGAGGCTGTATTATTTTATGAAAAAGAAATGGATCGCTGTTGTCACCGCCGCCATTCTCGCCGTGGGAATTCTGCCAACGGCTGTATTTGCAGAGGAAAACAAGGAGGAGCTTACAGAAGTCACCTTAAACGAAGTCGCCCACTCTATCTTTTATGCTCCTCAGTATGTAGCCATCGAGGCAGGATATTTTAAGGAGGAAGGAATCGATCTTACCTTAGTCAACGGTTTTGGGGCAGACAAAGTCATGACCGCCGTCCTCTCCGGCGAAGCGGACATCGGCTTTATGGGCGCGGAAGCATCCATCTACGCCTACCAGGAAGGGGCCACCGACCCTGTGGTAAACTTTGCCCAACTCACCCAGCGTGCCGGAAACTTTCTTGTAGCAAGGGAAGAAATGCCCGCTTTTACCTGGGAAGACCTGAAAGGCAAGGAAGTTCTGGGCGGCAGAAAAGGCGGTATGCCCCAGATGGTATTTGAATATATCCTAAAAGAAAACGGCATTGATCCACAAAAAGATCTGAATATTGACCAAAGCATTGATTTCGGTTCTACTGCTGCAGCATTCTCCGGGGGACTTGGAGATTTCAGCGTGGAATTTGAACCCTCTGCCACAGCCCTGGAACAGGAAGGAGCCGGATATGTAGTGGCATCCCTCGGGGTAGATTCCGGATATGTTCCCTATACCTCTTACAGTGCAAAAACCAGTTTTATGGAAGAAAATCCGGAAATCATCCAGAAATTTACCAATGCCCTGCAA
>CALIZJ010000095.1 GCA_938028845.1 uncultured Blautia sp. | reverse complement strand
GCTTCCCTGATCTTTTCCAAAAACATAGTATGCTCCTGTCTGTTTTCTGCCGTTTTCTATCCAGAACGCAGCCTGCGGCAGTTTGTTTTCTGTATCATATCATGAAATGCCATATTGTGGCAAGAGCGGCATCAGCCGGCTATGGTCTGTGCCTGGACGATCTCTATATCCTTAAAAAAATAATTTAAAATCTCCTGATAGGAATAGCCTTCCTTTGCCATTTCGTTGGCACCATTCTGGCTCATGCCTACTCCATGTCCATATCCGCTTCCCTTCAGACACACACTCTCCCCTTTCTTTACCTCCATGGTGAAATACGCGCTAGGGAGCAGATTCTGTCCCGGAATTTCCGTCCCATCCTTTCCGGTGATCATACAGTCCTTGGGAGAAAGAAATTCCCGGATATCATATTCGGACGAAACTTCAATGCTCCCTTCCTCTGTCACCGCCAAAAGACCTATAACCGCACCGCTCTGGCTCTTTTTCGTAACCTGGATATCCTGAAGGGCAGCATTTTCCCCAGTGTACGCATCCGCCTGGGTCTGCATCTGACTCCAGGGAATCTCCACACTCCAGGCACTCCAGGTTTCCTGGGAGTCAAAGGTACAGGGAACACTTTTCAGATAGGACGCTGCCTCCACGGCTCCCCATACTTCGTCTGTACTGGTAGTTCCCGAGGAAGTGGAAAAATAATAGGCTTCTATGGGCTCTCCATTCTGGCAGATGATCTCGCCTTCCGTTTCCAAAACCGCCTTTGTGGTGCTCTTAGAAGGAGGAATATTCCGGTAAACCTGAAAATTTACACTGTCATCTACATCCGCCCCATATTCTTTCAGCCGCCCCTCTTCTATTTGTTTATAGGCGTATGTCCTGGCGCATACTGCCTGGGCCATAAGGGCCTCCTGCTCGTAAGAGGAGGGCATTTCGCTTGGGACTACAGCTTTTAAATATTCCTCCAAAGGAAGCTCGTTTACCAAAATAAGGCCTTCTTTTTGTCTTTCTATTTTCAGGCTCCCGCTGTAACAGGGCGCCCCTTCCTGCCTTTCAATGGACGGCACCGTAATCCCCTCTTCTCCAGCCTCCAAAACTACCGGCTGTTCAGAAAGTTCCGGACTTTCCGGCGTGTAGGTGATCTCTTCTCCCTGACAGACAACCGTCACATAAGGATGAAAATAGGTTTCATAAGCACTATCCATCAAAAGGACCCGAATATGGGGACTTTCTTTTTCAGACTCTTTCGGGGACAGCGTGTCCTTTTCCTGCTGCACCTTCTGCTCCTCTTTTACTTTTTCCTCTGTAATCTCATTTACATTTTCCTTTATGGTCTGAACCTCCTCCTGTTTTTGTTTCAGGTTCAGATATGCCGCCTCATTTAAAAGAGCAAGCCACACCAGGCACAAAGATAAAAGAAGCTTTTTTCCATAAAAAAATCTGGTTTTTCTCATATAATACTATATGAAAAAAACCAGAAAAAATTCTCATTTTATTTCTTTACATAAAAACGGTATCCTGTAACGGAACGGTAAGTCTCTCCCTCTTCCAAAATAGGTGAATGAAAGGCTTCCACATTTACAGCATTAGGCTCTACCTGGGTCTCCAGGCAAAATCCGTGGCGTTTTCCGTAGATATGACCGTTTTTGCCTTTTTCATTCTCAACGAAATTTCCGGCATAGAACTGAACTCCAGGACAGTCAGAGGTGACGTCCATAGCAATTCCAGTTACCGGAGAATAAGCGCTTGCGATCAGCCGGATATTTCCTTTGGCGTAATTGTCCGTCACATAATTATGGTCATACCCGCCAGTATAAAGAAGCTGCTGGAAATCTGCATCAATATCCTGCCCAATAGGTTTTGCTTTTGTAAAGTCCATGGGAGTTCCTTTTACCTCTTCATATTCCCCGGTAGGAATAGAATGACTGTCACGTACAGGCGTATAATACTTTCCATGAATGGTAAGATACTGTCCCAAAATATCTCCGCTTCCTTCTCCGGAAAGATTAAAGTAGGAATGATTCGTCATATTCGCAACTGTAGTCTTGTCGCTGACACCCTGGTATGTGATCTTTAATTCATTGTTATCTGTAAACTCATATTTTACGGATATACGGAATTCCCCGGGAAATCCGTTTTCTCCGTCAGGGCTGATACGGTACAGGGTAAGGCTGTTTTTCTCTTCTGAGATTTCCTCTACCTTCCACATTTTTTTCTCAAATCCATCCGGTCCGCTGTGGAGGTTATTTTCGTTTTCATTTTGCGCCAGGATGATTTCCTGTCCGTCAAGAGAAAATCTTCCTCCTTCGATCCGGTTTCCATTCCTGCCGATCACGGCGCCAAAAAAACAGCCGTTTTTTTCGTAACTTTCCAGATCGTCATAGCCCAAAACCACATCCACAAGACTGCCCTCTTTATCCGGCACACACACCTTCACTAAAAGCGCACCGTACTCCAGGACTTCCACATAAGCCCCAGACGCATTTTCCAGATGGAAGAGCCGTACGTCTTCCCCTGTGCGTAATTCCCCAAACTTTCTTTCTGTAATGCTCATTTCACCCTCCAATATGTATTTTTTCCCTTTTTTCTGCACAAAAATCCCAGAATGCCGTTCCCTTTCTTTTGACTCCTAGCGTTTGCTAGGTGGGTTTCCTCAACAGATCTTCTGCCTACCACAACGTGAGGTCTGACATCCAACCTGCGATCTTGGAGTCCCTTAATGTCGATGTAGGTTCAAAAATAAAAGGGGCCTCGCACATTCCAGGATTTCATACAAGTTTTTTTGTTGTTTTTATTATACTCTAGTATATGTGCTTTTTCAACAGAAAATGCATAAACGGTCTGCCATTTTTTCCTTTGGCATCACCGCTCACGCTTAATGCGAAAAAGCAGCGGATCAGCACATAAATAAAAAGCATCTATTCAGCTGATCCCATTAAGCTTTTGATACAGGTCCTTTGCATAGCTGTCTGTCATGCCGCTGACAAAATCTGTCACAAGAAGCAAACGCAGGTATAATTTTTCTTCCTGGCTGCTGCATTTTTTTGCATAGTTATGGTAAGTCTGGCGGTAGTTTTCTGAAATCAAAGCCACCAGCTTTTTATCCATCATCTGCAGCGGTACATCTGTATCATAATATAAAACAGCCGGGACAAAACGGTCCAGCAGAAAATTAAGGATGGTTCCTGCCGCCGCTTCCATCTGTAAAATAGGCTTAGAAATAAAGGCATAGCGGTAGGCGATATCGCCCAGCGCATCCATCACCCACTGGCCGTAAGTATTGTAAAAAATATCATTGCCGTATGTACCTTCCATGATCTGCTCATAGTTTTTCGTAAACCCAAAGGTAGCACAGAAAAGAAGGGAACTTTGCAGCCGCACCAGAAAATTCTGTACGGCATAAAGCTGTGTATTTTCCACACCTCTTGCCAGGGCATTGTCGTGCTGATGTACAAGCATCCCCACCGGATCCAGGCGGGAAAGCTCTGTCTTACTCTTGCTTTGCGCTTTTTCCAGTTCTTCCTTTAGCTTTTCATAAGATATAAAACCTTTTTTAAAGGCATCTTCTATGTCCGCCGTCTTATAGGCAATGTCATCCGCCGCCTCCAGGATAAAGGTCAGAGGATGTCTTTTCCCATAGGTTCCCATTTCTTCTGCGATCGTCTCATATAAGGACTGTTCCGCATAGAAAAATCCCATCTTTTTTTCTTTGATATCTCCGCTTGACGGACACATCCGGCAGGAAGAAACCGGGTATTTCACAATGGTATTTAAAAGGGCATAGGTCAGGTTCATCCCATGTTCGTTCACAAGAAAATGCAGCTTCGCCACCTGCCGCAGCGCCTGGGCATTTCCTTCAAAATGATAGAAGTCATTTTGCATCTGTTCGGATAAAAGATTTGTAATGGGCGTATCTTTAAAACGGATTTCCTTCATGTTCCGGATAAACCAGTCCCGGATGGCTTCCTCTCCGAAATGTCCAAAAGGAGGATTCCCCAGATCGTGAATCAACCCTGCACACTGGAGGATGTCACAGATATCGGATTTTGTCTGAAGAGTGAAAGAGGGATCCATCTTATTCTCTATCAGATACTGCGCAATATTCTGCCCCAGAGATTTGGCAAAGGAAGAAACTTCCAGGGAATGGGTAAGCCTGGTGCGTATAAAATCGCTTTTATCCAGGGCAAACACCTGGGTCTTATCCTGGAGCCTGCGGAACGAGGAGCTTCCTATGATCCTGTGGTAATCCTTTTCAAATTCGCTGCGCAGATCTCCTGTTTTTCCGGAAGAACTTTTTTTATAGGTTCCGATCCGTTTCGGGGAAAGAAGCCGGTTCCATTCCATTCTCATGATGGGATCCCTAAAATTTCCTTCACTGCTGCCGGCATATCTTCTGCATCCACTACCTTATCGTGAAGGACAGGCGCGGTACGTATCTCTTCCACCGCCTTTGGTATCTTTACTCCGGAGAGCTTTTCCAAGGCGTCTACAAGGCCGAAATCATCCAGCCCTGCATATCTGTCTGAGACAGCGTCCATTACGCTTCTGGTAAATTTATAAGGACTGGCTGTGGACGCGATCACGGTAGGAGTGGCGGCGTCGTTTGTCTCTCTTACATATTTCTGGTAAACCCCGGCTGCCACTGCTGTGTGAGGGTCGATCACATAATTGCTTCCATAATAAGTGGCGCTGATTGCCTCTCTGGTCTCCCCTTCGCTGCAGTAATTGCCGTAAAAGTCCCCAAGTTTTTCTTTCATTTCTTCTGTTATGGAATATTCTCCGCCATTGGAAAGGGACTGCATCAGTTCTGCGCATTTTCCCGCATCTTCCCCTGTCAGGCGGTAGATCAAGCGCTCCAGGTTACTGGAGATCAGGATATCCATAGACGGGGAGGAAGTAAGGATAAAGTCCCGTTTTCTGTCGTAGACACCTGTGCGGAAGAAATCGTAAAGCACTTTATTTTCATTGGAAGCACAGATCAGACGGTTTACAGGCAGACCCATCTGCTTCGCATAGTATGCGGCAAGGATGTTTCCGAAATTTCCTGTAGGAACTACTACGTTGATTTTATCCCCTGCCTTGATCTTCCCATCTTTTACTAAAGTAGCATAGGCATATACGTAATAGACGATCTGCGGCACAAGACGGCCGATGTTAATGGAATTGGCAGAAGAAAACTGATAACCTGCCCGGTCAAGCTCTCCCGCCAGTTCTCTATCATTAAACATTTTCTTTACTGCTGTCTGGGCATCATCGAAATTTCCGTTGATACCGATGACGTAGGTATTCTCCCCCTTCTGGGTGACCATCTGCTTTTCCTGGATAGGGCTCACACCATGCTTGGGATAAAATACAATGATCTTCGTTCCGGGTACATCTGCAAACCCTGCCAGTGCTGCTTTTCCCGTATCCCCTGAAGTAGCCGTAAGGATGACGATCTCATTTTTCACCTGATTTTTCTTCGCTGCCGTAGTCATAAGATGGGGAAGAATGGAAAGAGCCATGTCCTTAAAGGCAATGGTGGCGCCGTGGAACAGTTCCAGATAATAAACGCCGTTTGCCTCATGAAGGGGCGCGATCTCTTTGGTATCAAACTTAGAATCGTATGCTTTATTAATGCAGTCTTTCAGCTCTTCTTCCGTAAAGTCCGTCAAAAAACGGCTCATTACTTCAAAAGCTGTTTCCTGATAACTCATCTGGGCAAGCTTTTCCATGGGCACATCAAGCCTCGGGATTGTCACAGGCACAAACAGGCCTCCGTCCTCGGAAAGCCCTTTTAATATGGCTGTGGAAGCCGTCACTAATTCTTCTTTACCTCTGGTACTTTTATACAATACCTGCATTTATCGTTCCTGCCTTTCTGCTCTCAAACATTTTGGTGGTATTATATCACGAACTTTAACAAAATACTATCCTAAATTATACGAAAAAAAGCTGTACTGGTCATTCCCGTACAGCTTTTTGCCTTTCCTATATCAGGATTCCACCGCCGCCTCCATCTGAACCAGGTCGGTTTCGGATTCCTCTTCTTTTATATCTGTGTTTTCTCCCTCTTCCGGGTAAGTGTAAAATTCATGCACGCCATATTTAAACAGACGCTTAAGATCTTTTTCAAACCAGGTTACGTTATGCTCCTCTGCTGCAGATTTCTGGATAAAGAACAAAGCTCCCTGGGAATAATCCACGCCTTCCAGCGCCTGCTTGACTGCTTCTTTTGTCAGATCAGAGACGGTCACTTCATTAATGCGTCCGTCGTATGTAGGGGAAAACTGGGGAACGCCGTTATCGTATTCCCACACCACCTCAGATACCGTGTCTGGAAATTCCTCATGTTTTACACGGTTCATAATGACATTCGCCACCAGGATCCTTCCCTTTAAGTCCTCTCCTCCTGCTTCCGCTTCCACAATACGCAGCAGCGTGTCATAATCCTCGTCTGACATGATCTTCGGGGTGGCGGCCAGCGTCATTGCCTTGGAATCCAGATCGTTCACTGTAGATTCCATAGATGCGCTTACGTCAAGCTCAGCCACACTGCCGTCCACTGTCTGCACCCTCTGGCCCACCATTACCTGTTCACAGGATGAACCGATGCGGGTTACTGTAGAGCCCGGTACAGGCGTTTCACTGACCCCGGATACAACTCCGGCAATTCCAGTGGGGAGATAATCTTCTGCTTGTTCATCTTCCGCAGAGGAAGCCTGCAATCTTTCTTCCTCGGAAGCCGCATAGACCTGTTTATTGTTTCCGCTTTCAAATCCTCTGTCGCTGAAAGTAAGGATCAATGCGAAAACAGTGCACAAACTTACAAAACCAAATCCGCGCAGGGAACTTGTCAGATTTTCTCCACCCTTTGTATGTTTCTTTTTGTAGGATAACTTTTTCTTAACTCTCATACCTTTCATTCCTTGCATTTT
>CALIZJ010000094.1 GCA_938028845.1 uncultured Blautia sp. | reverse complement strand
TTATTCCTGGCTCCAATATGTACTTTTGAAAAAAATGTATTCCTGTAAGATGACGATCCTTGGAGACAAGGCACAGACCATGGATGATGAGACACAGGATGTGCTTTCTTTCCTTCCGGAGATATTCGGGAAAAATATAAAAAAGATCACCATGAACAAAAGTTACCGAAACACAGTGGAGATTTCAGAATATGCTAACCATCTGGCCGGCATCACAGACGTGGAGGTCTTTCACCGCCATGGAAAGCCGGTGGCGGAAAAGAAAGTGATTTCCATGGAAGAAGCCCTTGAGGACGTTTGGGAGAGACTTTTCGGGCAGAAAGAAGAGTATGAAACCACTGCTGTGATCACCCGGACGGAGGCGGAGGCGTTTTTTGCCTATACCTATCTTAAGGGAAAATTGGAGCGCTCTGGAATGGATGAAGAAAAGAAACTCTCTTTTCTTGACCGAAACAGTTCTTCTTTTTGCAGGGGCGTGACGGTGTCTGCTTTTTATTTGGCCAAGGGTCTGGAATTTGACCGGGTATTTGCAGTCTTTCCTTCTGAAGGGAAGGACGCACTTACGGTACAGGGAAAGTATATCGCAGCTACCAGGGCCCTGCATGAGTTATACGTATATGAAATTGAAACATCAGTTTATAATTAATTCATAGGAATTTCACAATACGGCAAGGATATTTTATTGACAGGTTTGTAATAAAATTGTAAAATATAGACCAAGGGACTGTAGATAAAAGAATTAAGGAGGACACTATGAAAAATAAAAAAACACTGATGATTTTGGCTTTGGCTGTAACACTCTCCGGTGTGCTGTCTGCCTGCAATTTCGGTGGAGATGAACCGGCAGAGGTAGTGGAGGCGACTCCTACACCAGAACCTACAGAAGCGCCGGATCCTACGCCTACTGTTGCGCCGGATGCACAGTCAACCACATATACATCTACCGATAGATCCATTTCGATAGAACTTCCTGACGCCACATGGGCGAACCGGTCAGACGAAGGAGACCTGGTAAGCTTTGAATCCCCTGACCAGGGAAGGATCCTGATCATTCACGGGGAAGGCGCAGAAGATATGGCCTCTGCTGTTATTCCAAGTACAGAGGACCTGGCAGTATCTTTGGAGCAGGCTTCTGACCTTGTAAACGGCACAGACTTTGAGATCCGCAGATACAGCGCTACCAATGCAAACGGCGTAAATGTATACAGCTATGTTACCAGGATGCTGAACACAGAAAAAAGCGGCGGATACGCATTTGTGATCAACAAGTATTTCGCAAACGATAATGAATATTACAGCATCACCGCTTCCAGCGTAGGCGGAAGCCAGAAAGCATATAACCGCCTTCAGAAGGCTGTGGATTCCTTCCAGATTCTTGGGGATTCTACTTTAAGCGCTGCCACCAGCACAGAGAGCGGAGACGGCACCGCTGCTGCTGGCGAAGGACAGGCTGCCGCAGGCAGCAACGGTGTGACGCCGGGACGTCCAAGCGACGATATTATCAGCGATAACACAAAGACAAGAACCATCTACCGTAATTCAGACGGCCAGCCGATCGTAATTAAGATCGACAACAATGGAAACTGGGTAGATGATAACGGAAACACCTATAGATTTGCAAATGAGTGGGATGTATATGACCAGAATGATGTAGACTACTATTACCATGGAGAAGCAGCAGACGTTTACTACATGCCGCTTCCTGACTCAGAATAAGCAAATAGTGGACATGACGGGCTGCGGTTTATCCGCAGCCCTTTGCTGTCTGCTCTTTTTTCACAGCTTGTCCCATCCAGGAACGTATGTTACAATATATAAGATAAAAATCGACCCATATAGGAGAAAACCATGCAGGCATATTCAGATTTTGCAAAATTATATGATGTTTTTATGGATAATGTAAATTATAAGGAATGGGCAGAGTATCTGATCGCCCGCCTGTCCGAGTATGGGATCAGGGACGGGCTGGTTTTGGAGCTGGGCTGCGGAACAGGAACCCTCACAGAGCTTTTGGCCAGAGCCGGCTATGATATGATCGGCGTGGATAATTCTGAGGAAATGCTGGCGGAAGCTATGGAAAAACGTATGGAGTCCGGTCTGGATATCCTTTATCTTTTGCAGGATATGCAGGAGTTTGAGCTATACGGAACAGTAAGGGCCATCGTAAGCGTCTGTGACAGCCTGAACTATATAACAGAGGAAGAGGAGCTTCTTGAAGTTTTCCGTCTGGTAAATAATTACCTGGATCCGGGCGGGATCTTTCTTTTTGATATGAATTCTGTCTATAAATATAAGGAAATCTTAGGAGAACAGACCATAGCGGAAAACCGGGAGGACGGAAGCTTTATCTGGGAGAATGAGTATGATGAGGAGACTGGGATAAATACCTATGATCTTACATTATTTATGCCAAGGGAGGACGGCTTTTATGAAAAGAGCCTGGAGACCCATTACCAGAAAGCATATTCTCTGGAAAAAATCAAGGAAATGCTTCAAAAAGCAGGGCTAAAGGTTGTGGGAACATACGACGCATATACCCTGGACCCACCGGGAGAAAAATGCGAGCGGTTCACGATCATCGCCCGGGAATACCAAAAACAAGGAGATAAATAAAAATGAACGATTATATTATAAGAGCAACTGCAGCAGCTAACCAGATACGCGCCTTTGGGGCAGTGACTACCGAAGTGGTGGAGACTGCACGAAAAGCACATAATACCAGCCCTGTGGCAACTGCAGCCCTGGGACGTCTGCTTACAGCCGGAGCCATGATGGGCGTGATGATGAAGGGGGAAAAGGATATACTGACCCTGCAGGTCCATGGAGGCGGCCCTTTAAAGGGAATCACAGTGACCGCAGATTCCCAGGGAAGAGTAAAAGGGTATGTGGGAAATCCCAATGTCTGTATTCCGGCTAATTCCAAAGGAAAACTGGATGTGGCAGGGGCAGTAGGCGTCGGCTTTATGGATGTAATTAAGGATATGGGACTGAAAGAACCCTATGTAGGGCAGATTGCCCTGCAGACCAGCGAGATTGCAGAGGATCTGACCTATTATTTCGCCACCAGCGAGCAGGTACCCTCGGCAGTGGGACTGGGCGTCCTTATGAATAAAGATAATACGGTACGCCAGGCAGGAGGTTTTATCGTGCAGCTTATGCCTTTTGCAGAAGAGGAGACTATCAAAAAACTGGAGGAAAATATACAGAAAGTTACTTCAGTCACCAGTCTGCTGGAGGAAGGACATACAGCGGAAAGCCTGTTAAACGTAGTGCTGGATGGATTTGATGTGGAAATTAATGACCGGGTTTCCACTGAGTTTTACTGTAACTGCAGTAAAGAACGCGTGGAAAAAGCGCTGATCAGTATTGGAAGGAAAGACTTAAACGAACTGATCCAGGAGGGTAAGGAGGTAGAGCTGAACTGCCATTTCTGCAATACGAATTATGTATTTACTGTGGAGGAATTAAAAGAAATCCTGCGCAGGTGCAAATAAAAAGAAAGGAAAGCACTGTAAGGATGAGGTGCGGGAAAGGATTATGAAACAAGGATTTATTAAAACAGCGGCGGCCACACCCAGGATCATAGTTGCCGACTGCAGGGCAAACGGAGAGGAAATCTTAAGGCTGATCCAGAAGATGAATAAAGAACATGCAAAGCTGATGGTATTTCCGGAGTTGTGCATCACAGGATATACCTGTCAGGATCTGTTTATGCAGAGACGCCTTTTAGACAGCGCCTGGGAAACGCTTTTATGGCTGGCAAAGGAAACAAGAGAGATCGATGCCCTGATCTTTGTGGGGCTTCCGGTTCGGGTTAAGGGAAAGCTTTACAATGCTGCCGCAGCGCTGAATAAAGGAAAAGTGCTGGGAATCGTACCGAAAACACATTTGCCTAATTACGGAGAGTTTTATGAACAGCGCCATTTTGTTTCCGGGGCAGATACTTATACCTATATAGATTGCGGAATGGACGAGATTCCTTTTGGAACGGATCTGCTCTTTTGCGGAGAGTGGCTTTCGGAGTTTACTGTGGCTGTGGAGATCTGTGAGGATCTGTGGGTACCGGACCCTCCAAGTGTGCGCCATGCCGTAGCCGGAGCACGTATTATCGTGAATCTATCAGCAAGCAATGAGATGGTAGGGAAAGAAAGCTACCGCAGAAATCTGGTGGTGGGACAGTCCGCCCGCTTGGTATGCGGTTATATCTACGCTAACGCAGGAGAGGGAGAATCCACCCAGGATCTTGTCTTTGGAGGGCAGAACATGATTGCGGAAAACGGCGTGCTCCTGGCATCGGGAAAACGTTTTGAAAATGACGTGATCTATGGAGAGATTGATATTCAGCGGCTGACAGATGAAAGGCGGAGGCTGTCCACATTCCCGGAAGAAAAAAGAGATTCTTATGTGACCATTCCCTTCCGGGTAAAAGCAGAAGAAACCATTCTTACAAGAAGTTTTCCAAAATATCCTTTTGTGCCGGATGATCAGCAGGAGAGAGAGGCACGCTGCGAGGAGATTTTAAATATCCAGGCTATGGGATTAAAAACCAGGATGGAACATATCCGGTGTACCAGGGCGATGGTAGGGCTTTCCGGAGGCTTAGATTCCACCCTTGCTCTTTTGGTGATTGCCAGAGCTTTTGATATGATGGGAGAGAAGCGGGAAAAGATTCACTGTGTGACTATGCCATGTTTTGGCACTACAGACCGGACTTACCAGAATGCCTGCCAGCTTAGCCGCTGTATCGGCGCCGAGCTTTCTGAGATTAACATTAAAGAGGCGGTTAAGCAGCACTTTGCGGATATTGGCCATTCCATGGATGTGCATGATGTTACCTACGAAAACAGCCAGGCAAGAGAGCGGACACAGGTGCTGATGGATTTGGCGAACCAGGAAAACGCCATCCTTGTGGGAACGGGAGATTTGTCTGAACTTGCCCTTGGATGGGCGACTTATAACGGGGACCACATGTCCATGTATGGAGTGAATGCGTCTATCCCCAAGACCCTTGTGCGCCATCTGGTCCGCTATTATGCAGACACCTGTAAGGACGATACCTTAAGGGCAGTGCTTTTGGATATCCTGGATACGCCGGTGAGCCCGGAGCTTCTTCCGCCTAAGGAAGGGGAGATTGCACAAAAGACAGAGGATCTGGTAGGGCCTTATGAACTGCATGATTTCTTCCTTTATTATATGCTCCGGGCAGGGTTCGAGCCAGGTAAGATTTACCGTATAGCCTGTGCGACTTTTATGGGTATGTATGACAAAGAAACTATTTTAAAATGGCTGAAGATTTTTTACAGGAGATTTTTTAACCAGCAGTTTAAACGCTCCTGCCTTCCGGATGGACCTAAGGTGGGAAGCGTGGCTGTATCCCCAAGAGGAGACCTGCGCATGCCAAGCGATGCAAGCGCGCGGGTATGGCTGGAGCAGCTTTTGGAATTATAAGAAACCACAGGACAGAAAAAGAAGAGCCGGCATAGTCAGGATGCCGGCTCGTTTTCTGCTTTGGCAAGAGCGGATTCAATGGCGTCTAAAAGCATCATGGACGTATATTTCTGGTCGCTGGAATATTGGATATTTTCCAGGGATTGGGTGGAATAGATCTGGCTGGCAAGAGATTCCAGGGCAGGTTCCATAAGGGGGAACATGGCGGAGGTGCTCTCGCTTAAATTGTTCAGCCGTATGGAAGTGATACGGTCGGAATCTACGGTGACTTCCACATCAAAGGTGTTATCTGCAAGAGACACGGAAGTGCGGTAGATACCTGGGGTGTATTTGGCGGGTGCATTTGTGCCGGTGGTTTTCGCCTTGCCCGGGCCGAACATGAAAAAGAGCACGACGCCGAGGATGATGGCTAGGAGCAGGAAGATCAGGGTATACACGACTTCCCTCATATGTAAGACGATGATTTTGGTTTTTGAACTCATGGTGCGCACCTCCTGGTTTACTTTGTATATCCTATTAAGGGAGGAAGAGATTTATGCCAAAAAGTGTGGTATACTGGTGGGAAGGGGGGTGAGGGTACGCCGTGAGGAAGGGACGGTAGAAAGAGAAATGCTGGTGGTGCAGCGTGGGTCTAGGGGCGGGGATGAGGGATGCAGCTTGTTTGTATATAAGGGCGGCGCATGTTATATTGGATTAAGGAGATTTTATTTTAGATATTTTGCCGTGTAGCTGTGTATACTTTGTTGCCTGTAAAATTTATTATAGGATAATTAACAGCCAACTGGCTCAAAACAGTTCAGCAAGGAATAGCCAGCTGGGATGTGGGGGATAGGGGCAGCGCCATCCGCCGCCCCTATCCCCCACATCCCAGCGTCCCTTTCCCAAAAAAAAGAAACATAAGGTGGTGAATCCCATGTCATTACAATTTATCATAGGCAGTTCAGGGGCCGGAAAGTCCCATTTTGCATACGAAACAATAATCAAAGAATCTATGGAAAACCCTAAACAGACTTACTATGTCATCGTTCCCGAACAGTTTACCATGCAGACCCAGAGAACCCTGGTGGAAATGCATCCGGGCGGCGGGATTTTAAATATTGATGTATTAAGCTTTGAGCGTCTTGCCTACCGTGTCTTCGAGGAGACAGGATCAGATAACCGAAAGCTTTTGGAAGAGACGGGAAAAAGCATGGTCCTTCAAAAATTACTGCAAAACTGCAGGAAGGACATGCCCTATCTGGGAAATCAGATGAAAAAGCCGGGATACTTAAATGAGGTGAAATCCCTGGTCTCTGAGCTGATGCAGTATGATATCCGGGAAGAAGAATTTTCAGAAATCCTGGACAAAGCAGAAGAAAAAAGCCTTTTGCAGATGAAGCTGCAGGATGTGGGAATCTTGTATGGAGCCTTTCGGGGATATTTAAAGGATCATTATATGACAAGCGAGGAAGTGCTGGATG
>CALIZJ010000093.1 GCA_938028845.1 uncultured Blautia sp. | reverse complement strand
CAGGATGAAAAACTGCCTTTAGTTGATGAAGTACTGGAACTGGATAAGAGAAACAGGGATATTAAACAGGAAGTAGAAGCGCTTCGTGCTGACAGGAATAAGATTTCTAAGGAAATCGGCGCATGCATGGCTCAGGGAAAGAAGGATGAGGCAGAAGAATTAAAGAAGAAGGTTCAGGAGAATGCTGACAGAGTAGAATCCCTTTCCACAGAAGAAAAGGAAGTTGAAGCAAAGATTAAGAAGATCATGATGACAATTCCAAATATCATTGATCCTTCCGTACCAATTGGAAAAGACGACAGCGAAAATGTTGAAATAGAGAAGTTTGGCGAGCCGGTGGTACCAGATTTCGAGATTCCATACCATACAGAAATCATGGAAAGTTTTAATGGAATCGATCTTGAGAGTGCAGGAAGAGTTGCGGGAAATGGCTTTTACTATCTGATGGGAGATATTGCAAGGCTTCATTCTGCTGTGCTGTCTTATGCCCGCGACTTTATGATTGGCCGCGGATTTACCTACTGTATTCCGCCATTCATGATCCGCAGCAATGTAGTTACCGGTGTTATGAGTTTTGCCGAAATGGATGCCATGATGTATAAGATTGAAGGAGAAGACTTGTATTTGATCGGAACAAGCGAGCATTCCATGATTGGAAAATTCATTGATACTATGCTTACAGAAGACCAGCTTCCACAGACACTGACCAGTTATTCTCCATGCTTCCGCAAGGAGAAAGGCGCTCATGGAATCGAGGAACGTGGAGTATATAGAATTCACCAGTTTGAAAAACAGGAAATGATAGTTGTCTGCAAGCCTGAAGAAAGCAAGATGTGGTACGATAAATTATGGCAGAATACGGTAGATCTGTTCCGTTCAATGGACATTCCTGTGCGTACTCTCGAATGCTGCTCCGGAGACCTGGCAGATCTGAAAGTAAAATCTTGCGACGTAGAAGCATGGTCCCCAAGACAGAAAAAATATTTCGAGGTGGGAAGCTGCTCTAATCTCGGGGATGCCCAGGCAAGAAGACTTGGAATCCGCGTAAAAGGCGAAGATAGCAAATATTTCGCGCATACGCTGAATAATACGGTAGCTGCGCCTCCGAGAATGCTGATTGCATTCCTTGAAAATAATCTTCAGGCAGATGGATCCGTTAAGATTCCAGAAGTTTTACAGCCATATATGGGTGGAACTACAAGACTCATACCTAAAAAATAATTTTGGTAAGGAATATGATATGCATCAATACCTGAAAGCAATTGGATTTGGAAATATCAAAGGCAAAAGAGAATTAAATGCAATCCTAAGGCAGACGGAAGAGTCATTTACCCAGCATAACCTTATATCCAGGGGAGACGAAATGGACTTCTGCGAATACCAGAAAGAGTTTGGTGCGGGAATAGGCCTGGCTCTATGTGGCGACATGGATATAGATGAATGCTTTGACCGTCAATATTACTATCCATACTTTTTCGGTACAGGAATAACCTCACATGCAGATGTTTTTGTAGAGCGAAGAATGGACCGGGAAGCATATGTAGGGATATGCGAAGATATCAAGATAGGAATCAGCCTGATATTTTACCTTCAGAATACAGTGGAATATTTAAAGGAAAAACAGTTGTCCAAAAGCAGCATCAAATATACTTCCGTGACTTTGTCCGGCCTTTGTAATGGGGGAACAGTCTTGTTCCCTGTATCAAAGGATAAGGAGCAGGAAAAGAGACAGCAGGAGGAGACGCGCAACAGGATGATGCTCTTAAGTGCGGCCAAAAGTGGCGATCCCGTGGCAATTGAAAGCCTGACTCTCGATGATATTGATACATACTCAGAAGTATCAAGAAGGCTGATAAGCGAAGATGTATTCAGTATTGTGGATACATATATCATGCCCTATGGGGTGGAATGCGACTGTTATTCTATCATGGGAGAGATTCGTGAATTCCAGCAGATGGAAAATGAGTATACAAAAGAGGAACTGTATATTATGAAGCTGGAGGTCAATGAACTGACTTTTGATGTATGCGTGCCTGTAAAAGACGTAGTAGGAGAGCCTGCAGTGGGGAGAAGATTTAAAGGAAATATATGGATGCAGGGAAGGATTAATTTTAAGTAATTGACAATTGATACCAGTTTGAAGTATAATAGGAGGGCACTAAGGTGCTCTCCTGAGTAAATAAACAAAATAGTACATGTTCCCTTAGTTAAATGGATATAACAAGTGCCTCCTAAGCGGTAGATGGTTCGAGTCTAAATTAGGAATAAAATTTCATATTTTTTGTATAAGTCCCAGTAGCTCAGTTGGATAGAGCACACGCCTCCTAAGCGTGGGGTCGGAGGTTCAAGTCCTCTCTGGGACGCCAGAAACAACGCTGTAAGCCTTTGTTTTCAAGGGTTTACAGCTTTTTTTGTTCAGCTGTAATCCTTAGACGAAACCATCTTCCTTTGGTTGGAGAGTAATTGAATGTTTATGAGTTGCAGTGTATATTTTGCTAATTGGAAACGAACAAAAATCTGTGCCTTGCTAATAAAAACTGCCTCTTTGCTAATTTGAGATTTCAGACCGCTTTTTGGCCTGCAATTAGCGTAGCCAGTGTACTTGCAAGCTCCGGTGATTTTTGAAGCTGTTCGATCAATGCCGCAAGGTCTACAGTCTGTGCCTGAGGCTGTTCTTGCGGAGGCGTTACCTTCCTCAAATCAGGATTCGCATAGAAGGCACTCTCAAATTTCTGCGCATTGATCTTGCGGTCCTCGTCGAGAATGTGAGCATAGACCTTTGTGATCATATCTATCTCTGCATGTCCTGTATCGCCCTGTGTGGCCTTCAGATCGCCGTGGTTGAGTTTCAGCTTGTAAGTCGTACTGGAATGTCTCAAAGAGTGAAAGACGACGTTAGGGAGCCCTGCCTTTTGTTTCAACAGTGAAAACTCTTTCTCGATAATCCGATTTTCGCAAGGTCTGCCATTTGGTAACGCAACCACCAGGTCAAAATCCTGGTACTCGTCACCGAGAAATCCCTTTAATTCTTCCTGCGACTTTTTCCATTCACGGAGGATATAGGCAACCGTTTTAGGCAGCCATACCTTACGGACACTGGAATCTGTTTTCGGCTTTTTCAGAATCAAGCGGGTACTGGTATTCGGCATGAGCGGGGTAAAAATATAATAAATATCTTTTTGCCCCAACATTTCAATAGCCTGCTTGGAGGCCCTTGTCAGCTCTGCCTCTATGTAAATATAAGCATTGTCCGCCGCAATATTTTCATCCTCAATGTGAACATTTTTCCAGGTCAGTCCAAGAATCTCTCCCATACGCAGAGAACACGCAAAAGCAAGATTCATGGCGATATACAGCTTACTGTCCGTACACTGATCCAGCGCCAGACGAATTGTTTCCGCATCCCAGATGTCCCGCTTTTTGTACTCGGTCTTTGGAAGGACCGCATTATCAAAAGGGTTTTTCCCGATCAGTTCCCATCTTACCGCCTGCTTAAAAGCACAGCGGAGCAGCTTGATAATCTTTTCAATGGTCTGGTTGGTAACAAATTCCGTCCGGGCTTTCCGGTTCTTTCTGGAAACAGAAGGCGTCTTTTGAAGGGTCTGAATATACTTGTCCACCACGCGGGGCGTAATGTCCTGAACCTCCATGTCTCCGATGATCGGATTGATATAGTTGGCAATCAGGGCTGTTTGGCCGTCATACATAGACACGCCCCATTTTTTCTCTCCGTAGGTGGAAACAAAGTCATACAGAAAATCCGATACCTTTTGATTGTTCGGAGGAAGAAATGTGCCATTGTTCTGCTGGTTCTCAACTTCTGCTTTCCGTTTCAGGGCTTCTTTATGGGTATGCCAAGTTTCCCATTTCTGTTTCGTTTCTCCATTTTCATCAACATAGTTGTAAACAACGGAATAAGATTTTTTACGTTTGATAATAGATGCCATATTCGATCTTCCTTTCTAAGTTAGAACGTCTGTGCGTCTAACCATTCGTCAAATGATTTTTTGGAAACTCGTATGGCATTACCAACCCGTACAATTTTGAAATGACCCTCTTTTACCAGACTATAAGCAGAAGTGCGGCCAATATTCAGCATGGCAGCAATATCCTCCACTTTGTAAGTCCTCTGTTCGGGAGCATTTCTTTGAACACTGTTTGTTGTCTGGCTCATTTTCCCTCCTTTCTGCATCCGACAAAGACAGTGTGCGGGATATGACTTCCTACCATTATTCTACCGCGCCGCCTGCCATTTGTCTGCTGCTAATTGAAAAATTTACGATTTATCCATAGTTTGAATTTGTGTGTGGAATTATCAAAACCACATGAATAGGTCGGGCCTGCGGCATCCAGAACCACAGACCCGGCCCATTGTATCTGATTTCGATTTTGTTTGCCGTATTTGCCACGCCCCCCGGCAGCCCTGTTTACACAAAGCGGGGTTGCCATAGGCTGCGGCCAGCTTTACCGCATCATAGCCCCACAAATGCCGCCGCTTTGCCAGAGCAAGCGCACACCGCAGGGACTTCCCTTCAAGTCTGTGAGGGATTGTGAAAAAGTACCATTATGATCTGTGCCGTCGTCGCGCCCGGCCTGCCACAGCCGGGTCAATGAGTTGCGTGGATCGCTCGGACAGCCGGATTCATCACCTCCTTAGCTGTCTGTCTTTGCGCCGCCCCATTTGCCGCTCGGAACACAGAATGACGTACCTACAGCAACGTATATTCGGTTGTCAAAGAACAGCGAGGGGCGTGGCAGTTATGACATTTTTACATTCGGGGCGGGCCGGAGCATGTGCTGTACGGCCACACCCATCAGGCTTGTCCCGCCGAATATGTCCCTCTATTATTCATTTCATTTTCGGGCATTATTTTCGGGGTCTGTATCCATTTTTTCTAAAACTTTTTTCAAACGCCGAAGTCCGCGCTGGATTCCTTCATGCACGGAGCTGACGCCGGAACCCTCGCTTTTTGCAATTTCCGATATGCTCATGCCGAGCAGGAAATGCGAGGCTATCCGGTTTCGTTGTTTCTCCGGTAGGGAAGCAAGCGCCTGATACAGTCGGGCATTTTCCTCCTTCTGTTCAAGAATTTCGGCTGGTGTCAGGACGATCACCAGCGCATCACGCTCCACGTTGGCATCATAATCAAGAGAAAAATATGCCTTATGACGGTATGTACGCAGGATATAGGCGGCTTCAGCCAGCTTATACTCTCGGAGCAGATCAGCCACCTCGTCCGGCACTTCAACAATAACGTCCTGTGTATAAAACGGGTAGTAATCCCGCAGATTGATTTCTTTCATGGGTAATTCCTCCAATTTCGATTTTTAGGGTGACAAGCAAAATCGAAATCAGAGGGTGGGGAGCGGCAGCGCGGATAACCCTTGTTGTAACAGCCGCTTATATATGAAATGCGCGCCAATAAAAGATTGGGCGCGCAGGAAGATGTATGATAAAGTATTTCCTCAAATGCGATCAAACTTAAAAACGCCGCAATCCACACCACATGGATTACGGCGCATAAAGCTCTATATGCAAAATAACCTTTCTGTTGAACATTCCCCTTTGGCAGCATTTATCAGCCCTCCCCGAAAAGGAAGCGCAGAAGGCCTATCCTTCATCAGCCTCCTTTTGGGGAAATTATATAGGGGTAAATTCTATCTTCTTTCCTGAACCATCATAGTTTTGGCAAGGTAGATATAAAATATATTTTAAAGAATTATTGTAAGTAGAAAACCTATACCCAGTGCAGGGCAGTTCCGATCAATCTTACACGTACAATACGCCTGTCTGCGATGTACAGACAGGCGTATTGTTCTTTGCCGAAAAATCTTTTCAGCCAGCCATTTTATTTCTTCAAGTTCCCACTATGCAATGCAAAAATTGAAATATGTATTTGGGTACGGTTCATCTGCCAGAACATAATGCCACCATTCGTTACAGTAGGCTTCAAATCCGCTGCTTTCCATGATATGACGCAGACATTCCCGGTTTCTTGATTCCGCTTCTGTCAGACCGCTTGCAGTATGATGGGACCGTTCATCCATAAAATCAAAGTCACCGCCCATAGGCACAAGCATACCGGTATCTAAATAAAAAATTGTGAGATCAACCGCACCTCCGCGGCTGTGGCTGGACTGTGAAGCCACATATCCTTTTGTAATCATCTCGTCCCTCTTTATATTTGGGTAATACCGCTTTTTCGTCAGATTGTTCTCCGGGAGTGACGCCCAATGCAGAAAACAATCTACCGCACACTGAGGGCGATAACCGTCCCATAGGAGCAGGCCATATCCCTGTTTTCTGGCAAGTTTTTGAGCTTTGCGTAAAGCAGCCCCCAGCTCTTTGGTTCCTGCAATACGGTTTACCGTATATCCGTCCACTGGTTTGCCTGTGAAATTATCCCATGTGGCATATTTGGCGTCCCAACGGACACCGGGCAGCATTTCATCTAAAAAAACAAAATTCTTTTCCATCGTGTTTACCTCCTGAGAGCCAGTTCAATCAAACGGTCAATGAGTTCCGAAAGGGTAAAGCCTGCCGCAGTCATCATGCGGGGATAGCGGCTATACGAAGTAAAACCAGGCATGGTATTCACTTCATTGAGGACAATTTGCCCGTCCTCCCGCAAAAACAGGTCAATGCGGGCCAGGCCTCTGCACCCAAGTGTCTGATAAATCTTCTTAGCTGTTTCCTGAATCTGTTCCCTTACCTTTTCCGGAAGGTCAGCCGGAACTTTGATCGTTGCATTTTCAGACCCCTTTTCTGGCTGTGCTTCCTGGTGAATCTTAAAGAATCCATGTTTCAGGCTGATCTGATCGACCTCGCCAACAATTAAGTCAGTACCATTTCCCAATACGGCGCAGCCGACCTCACTCCCGGAAACCGCCTGCTCGATCAATACTTT
>CALIZJ010000092.1 GCA_938028845.1 uncultured Blautia sp. | reverse complement strand
ACGCCAGTCCGATCTTGATGGCATCGAAAGTCATTGGCTGATATGTTTCATTTGTGGTGGTGGTTTCTGCCATGTATTCTTTCCCCTTTCTATTCTTCATCATCCAGAGTTTCTTCAAACTCTATGAAATCGTCATCCTCATCCTCTTCTTCGTCCACATCTACAAGCTCATCGCCTTCAAACTCCTGCTGGGTATAGCCATGCTCGCCGAAGGACTCGCTGTCTCTGTGTCCGCGGGAATCTCCCTCGATCACGGAACGCAGGTCTGTATCGCCATAATCCACTGTCTCCATGATCTCCACCTCTGTCTGGTCTTCTCTTAAAACTCTTACATCCAGACCAAGTGACTGGAGCTCTTTTAAAAGCACCTTAAAGGACTCTGGAATTCCAGGCTCCGGAATATTATCGCCTTTGATGATCGCCTCGTAAGTCTTCACACGGCCCACAACATCGTCCGACTTCACAGTCAGGATTTCCTGAAGGGTATAGGATGCACCATAAGCCTCCAGTGCCCAAACCTCCATCTCACCGAAACGCTGTCCGCCGAACTGAGCTTTACCGCCCAGAGGCTGCTGTGTTACAAGAGAGTATGGACCTGTAGAACGTGCATGGATCTTATCGTCTACCAGATGATGCAGTTTCAGGTAATGCATGTGTCCGATAGTTACCGGACTGTCGAAATATTCTCCGGTACGTCCGTCGCGAAGGCGTACTTTACCGTCTCTGGAGATCGGAACGCCTTTCCACAGTGCTCTGTGGGCTTTGTTCTCATCCAGATACTGCATTACATCAGGAGCGAGGACATCTTTATATTTTTCTCTGAATTCTTCAAAGTCTTCTGTATTTACATAGTCATTTGCCAGTTCCAGGGTATCCTGGATATCATTTTCGTTAGCGCCGTCAAATACCGGAGTCGCCACATTAAAGCCCAGCGCTTTTGCAGCAAGACTTAAATGGATTTCCAGCACCTGTCCGATATTCATACGGGACGGCACGCCAAGAGGGTTCAGCACGATATCCAGCGGACGGCCGTTAGGCAAAAACGGCATATCTTCTACTGGAAGCACACGGGAAACCACACCTTTGTTTCCGTGACGGCCGGCCATCTTATCACCTACAGAAATCTTACGTTTCTGAGCAATGTAAATGCGCACCGACTGGTTTACGCCAGGTGAAAGCTCATCTCCGTTTTCCCTTGTGAATACCTTGGCATCCACGATGATTCCGTACTCTCCGTGAGGAACTTTAAGAGAAGTATCACGTACTTCACGGGCTTTTTCACCGAAAATGGCACGGAGCAGACGCTCCTCTGCGGTAAGCTCGGTTTCACCCTTAGGAGTTACCTTTCCTACCAGGATATCTCCCGCACGTACCTCGGCACCAATACGGATGATACCTCTTTCATCCAGGTCTTTCAGGGCGTCATCACCTACGCCGGGAACGTCTCTTGTGATCTCTTCCGGTCCCAGCTTAGTATCACGGGCTTCCGCCTCATATTCTTCTATATGGACAGATGTGTAAACATCGTCCTGTACTAATTTTTCACTTAATAATACCGCATCCTCGTAGTTATAACCTTCCCAGGTCATGAAGCCGATCAGCGGGTTTTTACCCAGCGCCAGCTCGCCGTTTGCGGTGGAAGGACCATCGGCGATAACCTGACCAGCCTCTACATGTTCACCCTGGAACACGATCGGCTTCTGGTTATAGCAGTTGCTCTGGTTACTGCGCAGGAACTTGGTCAGATGGTAATCATCCTTTGTTCCGTCATCATTTTTAATACTGATATCTGTAGAGGTAGAACGAAGGACCGTACCTGATTTTTTAGCCACGATACATACGCCGGAGTCTACCGCCGTTTTTGTTTCCATACCAGTACCCACTACAGGAGCCTCTGTGGTTAAAAGAGGCACTGCCTGACGCTGCATGTTTGATCCCATAAGGGCGCGGTTCGCGTCGTCGTTCTGAAGGAATGGGATCAGAGCCGTAGCCACTGAGAACACCATCTTCGGGGATACGTCCATATAGTCAAACATATGTCTCTCGTATTCCTGTGTCTCCTCACGGAAACGACCGGATACGTTTTTATGGATGAAGTGTCCTTCTTCATCCAGAGGCTCATTCGCCTGTGCTACATGGTAATTATCTTCTTCATCCGCCGTCATATATATAACTTCGTCTGTTACACGTGGATTAGAAGGATCTGTTTTATCAATCTTACGGTACGGTGCCTCTACGAATCCGTACTGATTAATTCTCGCATAAGATGCCAGAGAGTTGATCAGACCGATGTTCGGACCTTCAGGGGTCTCGATAGGGCACATACGTCCATAATGGGAGTAATGTACGTCTCGAACCTCGAATCCGGCTCTGTCTCGTGACAGACCGCCAGGTCCAAGGGCGGAAAGACGTCTCTTATGAGTCAGCTCGCCCAGAGGGTTATTCTGATCCATGAACTGTGACAGCTGGGAGGAACCGAAGAATTCCTTTACCGCTGCGGTCACTGGTTTAATATTGATCAGAGACTGAGGAGAAATGCTCTCCACATCCTGGGTTGTCATCCTCTCACGTACGACTCTCTCTAATCTGGAAAGACCGATCCTGTACTGGTTCTGAAGCAGCTCACCTACAGAACGGATACGGCGGTTGCCCAGATGGTCGATGTCGTCGTCATTTCCCATTCCATATTCCAGATGCATATTATAGTTAATAGAAGCAAGGATATCTTCCTTGGTAATATGCTTTGGTATCAGATCATGAATGTCTCTGCGTACAGCAGCCTTAATATCTTCAATATTGTCATTTTCTTCCAGAATTTTTTCAAGCACAGGGTAATATACTAACTCTGTAACACCCAGCTCCTTGGGATCTGCGTCTACATATCCGCGGATATCTACCATCATGTTTGAAAGGACCTTAATGTTTCGCTCTTCGCCCTTCACCCATACATAAGGAACAGCCGCATTCTGGATCTGGTCAGCCAGCTCTTTGGTGATGACCGCATCTGTCTCCGCAATAATCTCTCCTGTAGAAGCGTCCACCACATCTTCTGCAAGCTTCTGGCCTACAATACGTTTATTAAAATGAAGCTTCTTATTAAATTTATAACGTCCAACTTTAGCAAGATCATATCTTCTGGGGTCGAAGAACATAGCCATGATCAAGCTTTCCGCACTCTCCACTGCCAACGGCTCTCCCGGACGGATCTTCTTATACAGTTCCAGAAGGCCTTCCTGATAACTGGTGGCAGTATCTTTTGAAAAGCTTGCCAGGATTTTCGGTTCTTCTCCGAATAATTCTACGATTTCTGCGTTTGTCCCATAACCCAGAGCACGGATCAGCACGGTGATCGGTACCTTTCTGGTTCGGTCCACACGTACATAGAATACATCGTTAGAGTCGGTCTCATATTCCAGCCATGCACCTCTGTTGGGGATCACGGTACTGGAAAACAGTCTCTTACCGACTTTATCATGTGCAATTGCGTAATAGATTCCAGGGGAACGCACTAACTGGCTTACGATAACACGTTCTGCACCATTGATGACAAAGGTTCCTGTCTCTGTCATTAACGGCAAATCTCCCATGAAAATCTCGTGTTCGTTTATTTCTTCCGTTTCCTTGTTTATAAGCCTAACTCGAACCTTTAAAGGCGCAGCATAGGTTACGTCACGTTCTTTACACTGTTCAATGTTGTACTTCGCATCTTTTTCGTCAAATGTAAAGTCGATGAATTCCAGGCTGAGCTTTCCGCCGTAATCCGCGATCGGAGAAATATCATCAAATACTTCTTTCAGTCCCTCGTCGAGAAACCACTGGTAGGAATCCTTCTGGACTTCGATCAAATTAGGCATTTCCAGGACTTCTTTTTGTCTCTGGTAGCTCATGCGCATGCTTTTTCCAGTTTTTACAGAA
>CALIZJ010000091.1 GCA_938028845.1 uncultured Blautia sp. | reverse complement strand
TCTGACGGGTGCATTCCCGAAGTCTTATAATCCAGATCCACAAATCCAGTAGGGATACCAGTCACAGTACCTTTCAGCTTGGATGCTTTTTCTATATTATTAATGGTATTAAGGACTACCTGCTGGATGGGAACAAAATCACCTCCGGAGCGTCTTTGCAGAATATTAAAAAGCTTCTTTTCTGCTTCCTCCAGGATCACTTCTGTGCTGTCTTTTTCCAGGTAACAGTTATTCGCCACCTCTTCGCTGGTCTTGATAAGCCTGCGCAAAACCGCCTTTTCACTTACAATATTGGCATAATACTTTACATTTGCCGAAGTAGGGACAGCCGCGATCAGCTCCCTCACATATTCCATGCTGCTGATATCCGGGGGGAGATCTTTTTCCTTTAAACGGTTCTGAAGGGTGATCAGATCCACCGGCATCCCTTCATTGCACAGCTCTACCATAGCGTCAAAAATAATCCCATACTGGTTCTGATAAAAATCATCACTGGTCAGAATTTCTGACGCCACAAGGATCGCATCTCTGTCTAAGATCATGGAACCAATAACTGACTGTTCTGCTTCTATACTGTGAGGAAGAATTCTTTTTATCAGTGCCTCTTCCATGATATCCCTCCAAAATTACGCTTCTTTGATCCAGACCTTAAGGCTTCCTGTTACCTTTGGGTGAAGGCGTACAGGAACCTGTGTAACGCCTAAATTCCGGATAGGGGAAGACAACTGTAATTTTTTCTTATCAATATCTAAATTTAACTGCTCTTTTGCAGCCTCTGAAATTTCTTTTGTGGACACTGAGCCGAAAGTCTTTCCGCCCTCTCCCACCTTTAAGGTAAGGATAATCTCCTTAGATTCCAGCTCTTTGGCAAAAGCCTGTGCGGCTTCCAGGTTTTCCTGGGCCACCTTTTCTGCATTTGCCTTCTGAAGCTTCAGGTTATTCATATTCTCCGGAGTGGCTAAAACGCCTAACTTTTTAGGAAGGATCATGTTTCTTCCGTATCCGTCGCTTACATTTACAATATCTCCTTTTTTTCCAAGAGCTTTTACATCTTCCAGCAAAATTACTTTCATTTGGTCAATTCTCCTTCTTCGTATAACTCGTCTATAATATCTTTCAGCATTTTTTCTGTTTCTCTTACAGAAGCTTTTACCTGGGCTCCGGCAATGTTAATATGTCCTCCTCCGCCCATCTTTTCCATTAATACCTGCACATTTACTTCATCTATGGCCCTGGCGCTGATATATACCTCATCCTTATACTGAGTCAGCACAAACGATGCTTTTACGCCGTTTATATTCAGCAGCTCGTTTGCCGCCTGGGCACCTACCACCGTAGGGCTTTCCAGCCCTTCACTAGGAGCTTTGGCAATGGCAAAGAAATCCCGGTATATCTCCGCAGTACGCACTGCCTCTGCCCTTGCTTTATAGGAATCGATATTGTCTCTTAGCATCTTACGCACTCTTGTGGTGTCTGCTCCGCACCGGCGTAAAAAAGCAGCCGCTTCAAAGGTACGGACACCTGCCCTTGAAACAAAGTTATTGGTGTCTATTACAATACCTGCATACATACAGTCCGCCTCAATGCTGCGCAGACGCAGGTCGTCCGAAAAATACTGAAGTATCTCCGCTACCATCTCACAGGTAGAAGATGCGTAAGGCTCCACGTAGGACAGCACTGCATTTTCGATAACCTCATTGCCTCTTCTGTGGTGGTCAAGGACAACAATGGTCTTTGTCATATAGAGAAGTTCCTGGCACTCTGTATAGCTTGGTTTGTTTGTATCTACTACTACAACAACTGTATTATTGTCCACCAGATCCTTCGCCTGGTTTTTATCCACAAACATGGATGGTTCATAATCCGGATTTCCCATATATCCAGCCATCAGCGGACGGATGGAGGTGGAAGGATCATTGACTACAATGTGCACCGGCTTTCCAAGGGTTTTCCCGGCCCGGTAAATACCGATTGCCGCACCTAAAGCATCCACATCCGTAATTTTATGCCCCATGACCACTACACGTTCTTTCGTGCTCATAAATTCTTTCAGGGCCTGTGCTTTTACTCTCGCTTTTACGCGAGTAGTTTTTTCCATCTGCTGTGCTTTTCCGCCAAAATATGTGATGGTATCCCCGTTTTTAATAACTACCTGATCTCCGCCGCGGCCCAGGGCCATTTCAATGGCAATCCTGGCGTGTTCATAATTCTGCTGATACGTAGCCGCATTTAATCCGAATCCAATGCTGAGGGTAATTGCCATTTCGTTTCCGATATTAACGGTTTTTACCTCATCAAGAATATGGAACCGCTGCTCCTTTAACGCCTCCAGGGAACTCTGGCGCATGATCAGGAAATATTTATCCTTTTCCAGCTTTTTAACAAGTCCGTCATAATTTGAAAAATATTTGGTTATTTTCCGGTCGATCAAAGCGATCAAAAGAGAACGTCTTACATCCTCCACGCTTTCCAGCGCTTCCTCGTAATTATCCAGATAGGCAAGGGCAAGTACCAGCTTATTATCCTCGCTGGCCTTAATGTATTCTGTCAGTGCCGTCTCGTCATAGAGGTACATGGCGATAAGATAACCGTCTTTTTTTGCGCCTTCAAGCATATTTGTATTGTCGATCACCTCGGCTACAGAAACTGCCTGCATGGAAATCCGGTAGATCCGGTTTCCAAACTGTACGCTGATCTCTGATACATCTTTTTCTCCGGGAACCGGTATTTTATCTGCCGTTATCTCCGGAAAGATGGAGCTGATGGGCTTTTTGCAGAATTCCTCCCTGCCTGTAAGCTCCGTAAACATACGGTTAGCCCAGATCATCCTTCCGCTGATGTCCATCACCGCGTAAGGAAGGGCCAGCTCTTCCAGAATCTTCTTTTCCAGAAAACTGTATTGCTTGGCAAAGGCAACCAGGTCATTCAAAATAAGCGGCTTATGTTTTTTAAAAAGTTTAATGGAAACCGCCACATAAATGGCCAGCCCCACCGACATGACCAGACCGCCCTTTATGCTCACAAAATACACGAATATATTTAAGATGAGCAGCAAAACGGACAGATAAAGAGGCCATTGGGTAAAGCGCTTCATTTGACCTTTTAGTTTCATTTTATCATTCATATTTTTCCGTTCTTTCCCTGAAAATACTGTTTATCTGCCTTCAAGGAAGTAATACAGTACATCAGTATAGTAACATCTACACAAAAATACCTTTTCTATTATAACAGATTTTCCAGCACAATGCTACCTCTTCCGAAAAAGAAAAACCGCCATTCCACGGGTGAATGGCGGTTTATAAATTTTCTTCCGATTAATCCTGAACGTATGGCATCAGGGAAAGATGACGTGCTCTCTTGATAGCAACTGTCAGTGCTCTCTGATGTTTTGCACAGTT
>CALIZJ010000090.1 GCA_938028845.1 uncultured Blautia sp. | reverse complement strand
CATTGACGGACTTTGTGCCGTTATCGAGGACCAGCTTAAGATGGATCCGTCGTCCAGTACTCTCCTCCTTTTCTGCGGAAGAAGACGATATAGGAGCAAAGCCTTGTTCCGTGAACCGGACGGCTTTGTTCTAATCTACAAGCGGTTGTCTGTCCGCGGTAGCTATCAATAGCGCAGGAAGTAGCCAAAGGTCCGGGAGTTTGACTGGGTGATGTCCGGGATTGATATTGACCAGCCCAAAGCCCTCAAAGCAGAGTAAAAAAATTATCTGGATTTCAGCAGAAATCCTGTACAGAAAAATCCGAAAATCCCCTATAGATTAGCATTTTTCAGAAGCCTTTTTCCTTTAGTAAAAGCTCCGTTTCTGGTATAATAAAGGTTTCAAATCCGAGGAGAGACGCCACCACTGGAACCTGTGATGATTTTCCAAGCCCTTTTCTGGGGATAACCGCAATATATTGTTTTGTATATTTCATTAACAACTATATATTGTGTTTTCTTACGCATTTCAATGTACTCGTCCTAAACTCTTTTTAGGGACAATGTTCAATTTCATCCCTCCGATTGCCAACCGGAAATTCCTATTTTCAGGGATAATGTGCAAATACAGATTTTCAATCGACTCACCCATTGAGAGAGCAGCCTCCTCTTTTTAAAGAAGAAAAAAGCAGCCCACCAGGTCGGTTTCCCCACCTACGAACAATCTCGTAAGTTGGAAACAAACCCAGTGGGCTGCTTACTGCTTCTATGTCTTTATTCACTTGTGGCCGCAATCCTGCGCCTTGTAATTGGCCGCAAATCTTATGCTTCTTTTGCCTTTTTCGCTTCCTTCATCCGCCCCTCGTGGATCTCATATGCTTGCCGCAGATTGAAACAGACAAGGCCGCTGTCGTCAGAATACCGTATCCCCGGTATTCGGTACGTCAGCTTCTTTCCCCATCCGCAGGTCCGGTAGACAAGACGCACGAGATCCTTGCACTTGATATCAAAGTGTTCGCGGGTAAGTTCTTCCGGAAGCCTATGTGAACCTCCATCATCGATATGGCAGGGCTCCACTCCAAATATCAAATCCTCCGGGCTGAACAGGAAGTGGAAATACTCCGGGTAGTGCATTGTCTCCAGAGTAGCCTTGAACACAGTGATCCTCCCGGACACGATATTAAAAGATATACCTGGCTTCGTATAATCCCAGATTACATACTCGTCCAATTAACACCCTCCCTCAAAAAAGCGCACTACCCCCTGTAGCTTCCCATTGTCCTTTTTCCTCTCCCTGTCCGGGATACCGCTGCGTACCTACATGATTCTTCTGATGCTCCTGATCCGGTGCTTCTTTTACAGTCTCTCCCGCGGATCCTGCCTTCGCCGGGCCGGTCAGCATCGCGATATTCACAAATCCATCCATCTCCGTGACTTCCGTTTCAGCTTTGTGCTGATCCATCGGGACGCCAAAGGTGTGGAGAATATCCTCCGAGAAATATCCCTTCCTGGTATCAACCTGGATAGGCTCACCGTTCTCATCCACAGGTTCCTCCCCCTTCTTCGGCTTTTCGTTGAATGTCTGCTTCACATTGAGGTCAAACACAAAAAACAGGCTGCCCTCAAAGGGGATCAGATAACCAAGCACTTTATAGCGGCATTTCTTGTCCCATCCCATAAGGTTATACAGATAATCTGTGAATTCCGGGCACCGCATCCTGCGGCTTTTGCGTTTGCCATCTTTCGCGACGCACCAGCGGAGTGCCTGCTTGTCATTCTCATCACATCCTGAAATAGAAAATAAGCCCAGTTCCTCATCAATGTAGAGATTGATATAAACCACATCCTCCAGACTTTTAATGCAGGCGGCGTTAAAGCTGATGTTCCCATCCCGGATTGTAAGCGCCGGATCGCGTGGGCTTGGAAACAGCTCCTTGCGGACAACCTTGAGCCGGTTCGGGTTGAACATTCCGATCAATTCCTGCCGCCTTGCTTCTCTGGCGGAAATATCCTGCCCCTGGTCTTCCCGGTCTGTCTGTTCGTTGAGCCGCTCTTCGTTCATGCTGATTTCTCCCACCTTTCCATGATTGTTTCCGCTTCTTTCATCAGCTCATTGAGCTTTTCCGCTGTAAAAATGTTCATCTCCTCCAGTTCTTTTGCTGGACGGAGGACATCCCAGTCCCCTGAATAATGCCGCTGCTCCAGGACAGAAAGAGGCTCACCAAAAGAAAGCGTCCAGGCCGGGGGATAAACCCTCACGGTCTCCGTGATGACGATCTCCTCCGTGCCTTCCTCTTTTTCCTCCGGCTGTTCCGGGACAACTACCTGTTCCACCTTCTTTATGATCACAGGCTCATCCAGTTCAAAAAGCAGCAGCTTCTGGCCATTCTGCGTTATGAACTGCCCTCTGAACTTGTAATCCCCTTCGTCCTCCCAGCTCATCAGGTCAAAAAGCGTCCGGGAGAGCCCTTTACACCCCATAGTATTCACGACCCATCGCTCGTCTCGGAGACGCCCCCAGCGGATGGCATTTGGATTGCTTTCCTCGCAGGGACGGATCGCGATGGTGTTTGTGACTGTGTTCAGCAGCAGCTCCACATACTCCACATCTTCAAACTTTTTCAGGCAGGCCGTATTGAAGCGCAGCTTGCCGTTCCCGATTGTCATGAGAGGCCTTTCCGAAGATGGGAAATAATCAGCGCGGACCTTCTTGTACCCACCCATAAAAAGGCGTCCGCCCTCATAGGCTTCTTCCAGCTCTAATGTTTCCACACTCTCACAGGCAGACTGATAGTCCTCCACGGAAAACCCGCTCCAATTCTTATCAACCGGGACATAGCCCTGGAGGATGCCGCCATCGACCACACTGAGCACCGGCAGCGGCCGGCTTTTCGCGGAATATTGGCGCGAGGATTTGAGCATATTCGCGGCGTTATACACATCCCGGCTCACGATAGCCTCATGATGGTCCCGCTGGATATACTGCTTCCTGTTTTGCCGGTTTTTCTCAGATTTATGTGTCTTAAAATCCGGTGTGTAGGTTTTCCGTGCCCGCACATCCCCGCAGTGGCGTTCATTCTCGATCACGCCATCGATAGAGCCCGGATTCCATACTTCGTTACCAAGCTTTGTCCTTCTTCCATAGCTGGTGAGCAAGTCAGCGATCTCACTGGTAGACCATCCATTGAGATACAGGTCATAAATCACCTTCACCGTTTCCGCCTCGTCGGGATTGACCACAAGGTCACCGTCCTCATCAAGATCGTACCCAAGAAGCTTAGGTGTCAGGAAGATGCCTTTGCTGAACCTGCGCTCGATAGACCAGTTCATGATGAAAGACTTCGACCGTGACTCCTCCTCCGCGACAGTGGCGAGGATAGTAAGGACCAGAGCGCCTGTGGTATCCAGCGTGTACAGATTGTTCTCGTCAAAATGGACGCCCACGCCCAGTTTCCTCAATTCCTCGATAATGGAAAGGCAGTCTACAACATTGCGGGCGAACCTGGCTATCGACTTTGCCAGGATGTGATCGATCTTTCCCGCCCTGGCATCTTCAATCATCTGGAGCATCCCTTTCCTGTGTGACAGTTCGGTGCCAGAGATGCCTTCGTCACTGTAAATACCCACAAATTCCCAGTTCGGGTTTGCCTTGATCCGGTCCGTGAAATCGTTGATCTGAAGCTCATAGGAGGATGTCTGCTCATCGTTCTCCGTGGAGACACGCACATAAGCCGCCACCTTCAGCTTCCGCTGTTCCAGAGCGATCTCATCTGTCGCGATTGCCGGGATAACCTCCAGCTCGGACGGATCAACACCTTTATACCGGGTTCTGATTTTTTGTTTGCTGTCAACAGCGGTCTTCTCGCCAACGATCATTTGTCACTCACTTCCTTTATATCATTTCATGGCGTTTCCGGGCAGCCCCCAGTACCATATCCGCATCTTACGGTATGGTTTAATCCCCAGCTCCTGCTTCACCTCATTCAGTGTCTTTTCGCCGATCCGGTATTCTGCCATGATCTTCCGTATATCTGTAGATTCGAGCGGCCCATTGGCAAGCGCGTTTTTCAGGAGCAACGCCGCCAGCTCATGCTTGTTTTTTGGCAGCGGCTCCGTAACCGTTTCTGGTTTTGGCTTTTCACGGCGCTCCATGTCACGGGATCCTTCCCTCCATCTGAACCCCGTTTCAGGACGGATCTCAAACGACAGGTCGCTCCCCCTTGGACCAAGGCTGTTCTTAATCTGCCGGACATGGCGGATATCCTCATCCTGCCCGTCCCGCTCCACCTGCAGAACGCTCCTGGCAGAAGCAACCACATCTATGCTGCCCAGGCCCCGGTACAGTTCCTTCGACCGCTCCTTTTTGCTCAGATGGCCGATCAGGACAACCGCACAGTTGTAGGTGGAAGCCCAGATGCCAATCCGCCGCATCAGTTTCCTTGCCTTCACAGCGATCTGAAGGTCAGAGTCATTCCCGATGTAGGATTGTATTGGGTCTATGACCACAAGCTGGGGCTTGAACTCAATCATGGCGTCCCGGATCCGCTCGTCATCCAGCGTCAGCCCGCCACAAATTTCCTCATTGATAAAGGCGATGTTCCGGCAGTCCGCGCCGCAGGCCTCCAGCCTTGGCTTGATGGTATCGCTCACACTGTCCTCTGAGCATTGGTATATGATTCTTTGCGGACGTCCAAGAGCCTTCCCATCCGGTGTGGCACCACCTCTGGATAGCTCCGCGATCAAATGCATCATCATGGTGGATTTCCCGTCACCGGGATCACCCTGCAGCAGCGTGATCTTTCCAATCGCTATGTATGGATACCAAAGCCACTTGACCGGCACTGCTTTTACATCACTGTAGAAGGTTAACAAACCTGTTTCCACTGTCCTCCACCATTTCCTCTCGTCTCATAATAAAGCAAAACTGTTCACTATTATTATACAGCACCAACGCCGGTCTCAGTTTAACGTGTTAGTTTATATGACGTCTGGTTCTTAAACAGCCCGTTTATATTTTGGGCTAAGATGGCGCTTCTGATGGGAGATTCCCAAACAGCCATCTCAGAATCCAGTTGCTATGTATATTTTCTGACGGTAATATGCTACTGCCTTATGCGGGCCATTTAGAAAGGACGGTATCACATGGCCATTGATTACGAAAGCATAGGTAAGCGCATCAAGCATTATCGGACACAAAAGAAGCTGTCTCAGGAGGAGCTGGGGAAGGCCGTATTTGCCACCCCAGTCCATATCAGCTACATTGAAACCGGGGCCAGAACACCCAGCCTCGAAATACTGATCCTGATTGCCAATGCCCTCGATGTTTCTGCGGATGACCTTCTAAGGGACAATCTGGAACATTCCAGTTCTCCGGTTGGGATGGAGATCCAAAACCTCCTGCTGGACTGCAATGAAGGTGAGAAGGCAATTCTCACCAAAACACTCACATTCCTGAAAAACCTCTTAGGCGAGTACGGGATATAACAAAAAAACTGCCCGCATAGGCGGCACAGGCATCCTTGAGTTTCTCCTGGATGCTTCTGTCCTCTACACGGGCAGTTTCATAGGTTCAGTTATGCTTCAGACACAGATAGCAATCTGTGATAAATTCCGCAAATTCCACCGGCATGGAGCTGACAAACTTTTCCCCCGACAGCCCCCGGAATCCTTCTTCCAGATACTGCTGCGTCTTTTTCTGTATCCGGTCTTCCGCGATCCAATCCCTGTTTTCCTCAGCCATAATCCCTTTTGCCCGGTCGATCAGTTCCGCTAACCGTATGCCGTTGACATCTGTCCACAGAGCTTTTTGACAGCCTGTGTGTCCACGCGAAAAATCCAGCTGGATTACTCTCGGGTCTACGATCCCCTGCAGAACGCGGATCGCTTCCTGTACCTCCATTGTCCGAAGATAGGCTTTTACCATCTCCGCGGCAATCCGGTCATCCAGTTTAAAATGATAACGTCCTGTGCCAATATCCCGGAACGCATTGTGAACGGCGCGGCGTCCACGCCCGGCTGCTGAACCATCCGCTTTTCTATCGGCATCCCAGCCAGCGCGGCCATCAACAACCCTGCCTGTAGCCCTGCCCGTACCCTTGCTTATGTCATTTCCCATAAGAATCCTCCAATCATACAGGAGGATGACTCCTCCCTTCTTTGCGACAGAAGATATCGGAATATGACGTACATAGCAACCAGAAGAATACTTTTCTCCAAATACAACAAAAGAGGCCCGCCTGGGTACCGTCCCGCTCTGTGGGTTTCTTACAAAACAGGACCGTTCCCAAGCAGGCCGGTGTGGTGTCATGGACTGTCTATCGAGCACACATTTTTGGATGCTTCCGCAGGCAGCTTAAAGCCCCGCGATACCTTTTTCTCTTTCGGCTGTGGGAATCTCTCCCTTCCTCACAACCCGGATCTCCTCCCCAACATACACAGCCTCCACCTCATCCAGAAAGCGCTCTGACGGGAATAACTCCGCACAAGACACGCCATCATACCCCATGGCCTTCCCAATCTCTAAGAGCAGCTCATCTTCCCGCGCGTTCCGGTTCCTGCATCCGTTCCCTTTCCGGCCAAGGTGCCGCTCTTTACAAGTCCACGCTTTGTATGTCTCTTTATTCTCCCGCTTGCTGGAGCAGCGCAGTGTCCGCCGTGTCATGGGCGCTCCGCATTTTTCGCAGAATACCTTCCCATATAAAAAATGAGACCGGCTGCCGTGGTATTTCACACCGGCGTCGATCTCTTTCCTGCGCGTTTCCATTTTTTCCTTTACTGTCTCCCAGGTTTTGCGGTCAATCACAGCCTCATGGTCATCTTTGAGGTAATAGCTGTCGTATTCCACGTTTTTCTCCGGCCGCTTTGTCAGAAGGTTCTTCGGGGCCTGCTTCTGGAGTATCCGGTCGCCTACATAGGTTTCATTGGAGAGGATGTATTTCACCCCTTCCGGTGTCAGGGGCTTCCCCTGCTTTCCCAGGATCCCGTCCTCCCGCAGCCTCTTACTGATCTCCCAGCAGCTTTTCCCCTCCACGGCAAGGCCGAAGATGAACCGAACCGTCTCAGCATCCTTATTCGGGACAAGCCTGCCGTCTACACAGTCATAGCCCAGGACACGGTTGCTGCCGAGATTGTATTCCCCTCTCTTATACCGTTCCCGGTATCCCCACTTCACGTTGTCGGAGATGGATTTGGACTCGTTCTGGGCAATGACAGAGAGGAAGGAGAACATCATGGAGCTGGACGGCTCTGACGTGTCGATCCCTTCTTTCTCGAACCGTACATAGACACCATTTGTCTGCAGGAGATTGGCGTACTTCTGGCAGTCTACCACATTCCTGGAAAAACGGGAGACGGATTTTACCAGGATATAATCCACCTGCCCCGCCAGGGCGTCCTTGATCATCTGCTGGAAGCCCGGACGGTTCTCCGCTTTTACGCCGCTTTTCTCATCGCTGTATATGCCGGCAAACTCCCATTCCTCATTTGCCTCGATAAAGGCGCTGTAGTAGCTGACCTGCGCCTCGTAGCTTTCTTCCTGGTTTTCCAGCATGGTAGACACTCGGCAGTAAGCCGCCACGCGCCGTCTCCTCTGGTCACGCTTCCTTGGTATCTTTGTCACTTTCGGCATAATGTCCCTCCTTCCAAGTATGCGGCCTGGCCTGAATGTGGGGATCCGCCCCGATGGTTCCAGTCAGGCCGCCCCAGGCTTCCTCACTTCACCTCCATATCCGGATAGGCAGCCTCCATCCCGGCCGGGTCAAAATCCGGGTTTGCCTCTATGGTGTTTGCCATAGCCCGTTCATCCACAGGCCCGTAGAGCGCCTCCACCTGCCGCTTTGCCTGTTCCCAGTACTCCTTATGGTTCTCCAGGTAATTCCTGTACCGCTCCGCCAGACGCTGCGGGTCGTCTTTGTCCAGGACAATACCGGTGGGGACCGTGGTCTTAAGCCCCGCTTTCCAGAATACCGTCAGTGTCCGGTCGTCCACGAAAGGCTCCCCTGCCGCCTGCATCCTGCGGATCTGTGTCGGGGAATAGCTGTGGGCCCCGATCATAATCTTCGCAATCAGGTCGTCCACCCAGTGGTATTCCACGCTTTCCAGTTTCGGATGCTGTTCCTTCACCCGGCAAAACATCTCAGCCGCCGCCCTTGTCTTTGCTGACTTCCCCATCTTTTTCTTTTGGATGACCGCACCCATGTCAACCATCTCGTAGGCCCTCAGCACCGCCTCCTCCACAAACACGCTGCGGATGATAAACCCCCGGCAGGCTTTTAAGCCCACCTCGCAGCACCATCCCTGGGCGTGGGTGCTGTTCCCCCGGTTTGGGATCTGCCTCTGGTGGAGCGGCTGCCCGCAGTAAGGGCAGGATAACATCTGCCCAAAGGGATACTGGATGCATTTGCTCTTCTTCCTTCCAAGCGCCGTCCCCATCCCCCGCATCTTCCGGATCACCTGGACACGCTCATAAGTCTTGCGGTCGATGATCGGGGTATGGTGGTTTTCAATGTAGTAGGCTGGGACTTCCGTACAGGGATTGCGCACCGCCCTGTGGCTGATATGGTCAGACGTAAGGAACTTCTGCAGCATAAGGTCCCCCACATACTTCTCATTCCGGAGCATCTTCTGGACGATGGACCTTGCCCATCCGTCCTTCCCGTCCGGGCTGGGGACGCGGTTCTGGTTCAGGTATTTCCAGATATCCGTAATGCTGCTTCCAAGCTCGTACATCTGGAAAATCTTCTGGACCACCACCGCCTGCTCAGGGACTACGATGTAATCGCTTTCCCCGTCCTTTTTGTAGCCGTAAATGTTGCACCAGC
>CALIZJ010000089.1 GCA_938028845.1 uncultured Blautia sp. | reverse complement strand
AAACCTGATCCAGACAGATGCCGCTATTAACCCAGGAAACAGCGGCGGTGCTCTTTTAAATATGAAAGGCGAAGTTGTAGGAATTAATTCCGCGAAACTGGCATCTACAGAGGTTGAAGGTATGGGATATGCCATTGCCATTTCAGATGTTACAGACATTCTGGAAGAGCTTATGAATGAAACAACCAGAGAAGCCTTAGCAGACGATGAGCATGGTGTTCTTGGCATTGTCGGAACAACAGTCAGCGACGAAGCAATCCAGTTATATAATATTCCTGAAGGCGTGCTTGTCACAGAAGTAACAGAAGGCGGTGCTGCTGACAATGCAGGAATTGGTGCAAATTCTGTTATTACAAGCTTTGATGGAAAAGATGTCAGCGATATTAATGCTTTAGTAGATATGCTTCAATATTATGCTCCTGGTGAAGAAATAGAAGTTACAGTAGCATCTCTTGGGGATGGAGGTTATGAAGAAAAAACTGTAACCGTAACTCTTGGAGAGCAGGAACAGAGCAGTAAAAACAACAGCCAAGATGACGAAAGCCAAAGCGATGAAAACAGCAGTGAGAATGAAGATAGCGGCGACAGCATCGTAGAGGACTGGGAAAATAATAATAATGGACTTCGTTTTGGTGAAGGCTGGTAAAATAGATAAAAATACTGTCCGATTTGACCGGGCAGTATTTTTTTGCGGAAAATCTTTTATTATTGAAAGGAATATACAGGTCTGTTATACTGATAGAAATTACCAATGCCGGAAAGAAAAGGCTTTAGAAAATGAGGTGGAACAGATGGCTGCAAAGAAAATAATCATGGACTGTGATCCGGGTGTGGATGATGGAATTGCTATGACGCTGATTGCCGCTTATCCGGAAATATTTCAGGTTCTTGCAGTGACTACGGTCAATGGAAATCAGACCCTTGATAAGGTGACAAAAAATGCACTGGATCTGACGGAGTTTTATGGGATGGACGTACCTGTGGCAAAAGGCATGGATGCCCCGATCATACGGGAGCCGGTATATGCCCCGGACGCACATGGGGAGACTGGTCTTGGGTACTGCGTATTGGCTCCAAGCAGCAGACAGACAGAAAGGGAGCAGGGTGTACTCTATCTGCAAAGAATTTTGACAGAGCTTCCAGAAGGAGAAAAAATAACTTTGCTTGCCACAGGACCTTTAACAAATATAGCGATGCTTTTAAAGATGTTTCCTGAAGTAAAAGAGAAAATTCGGGAAATACTGTTTATGGGAGGCGCTGCCCAGGGAGGAAACGTTACATCTTCAGCGGAATTTAATATTTATGTGGATCCGGAAGCTGCAAAGATTGTATTTAAAGCAGGGATCCCTCTTGTCATGTTTGGGCTGGACGTAACAAACCGCTGCTTCCTTACGAAAAATCAGGTAATGAAGCTGAGCCAGTCGCCTGATCCAGTGGCAAAGGCCTGCGGGGATATGGCAGGATATGCCCTGGAAAATGAAAATAAATACAGAGGCGTGGTAAGTATCCATGATGCAGCGCCGGTTATGTATCTGCTTCACCCGGAAATATTTAAAGGGGAGAGAGCGATCTTAGATGTAGATTGTTCAGAGGGGATTTCCCGGGGAAGGACAATCTGTGATTTTCGGTGGTGGTCTTATGAGCCGGAAGCGACAAATGCTTTTGTTGTCATGGATGTAAAGGAAGATAAGTTCCAGGAATATTTAATTTCTGCATTATTTGAGCTGGGAGATAAGGCAGGAGAGAAAACAGAAAAAGGAATAGAAAAATGAATTACATTGTCTTTGATTTAGAGTGGAATCAAAGTCCGGGTGGAAAAAAGTTTGCAAACCGGCGTCTTCCATTTGAAATTATTGAAATAGGCGCTGTGAAGATGAACGAGCAGAAAGAGATTGTAGATACCTTCCACAGATTGATCAAGCCTCAGGTATATAATTGGATCCATGACAGTATTCATGAGGTAATTCATATGAATTATAAGGATCTGGTAAATGGTACGCCGTTTCCTCTTGCAGTAAAAGAATTTTTTGAATGGTGCGAAGAGGAGTGGGCTTTTTTCACCTGGGGAAATCAGGATGTAATGGAACTTCAGAGGAATATGAAGTATTACGGGCTTTTAGCACTGCTCCCAGGCCCGGTTACTTATTATGATGTGCAGAAGATATACAGCATACGCTTTGAAGACCGGAAGACGCGGAGAGCGCTTGAATATGCCATAGATGAGCTGAAAATAGAAAAAAATTTTGGCTTTCACAGGGCTGTGGCAGATGCGTATTATACGGCTGCGGTTTTGAAGAAAATAGAAGACCCTTATATCTGGTCCAATTCTTCTTTGGATGTATACCAGAATCCCAAGACAAAAAAAGAAGAGATTCATATTTCTTACCCTACTTATGACAAATATGTATCCAGAGAATTTTCTGTGAGGGAAAAGGTTATGAAGGATCGGGAAGTGACCAGCACACGTTGTCCGGTCTGCCATTGCGGGGCAAAGAGAAAGATCAGGTGGTTCAGTAATAACCTGAAGGTGTATTACAGTGTTTCCTTATGTCAGGAACATGGACTTGTAAAGGGTAAAATAAGAGTGCGAAAAACAGAAGAAGAAAAGTATTATGTAGTAAAGACCATCAAGCTTATCAGTAATGAAGAAGCGGAGGAAATCCAGCAAAAACGGGAATCCCTCCGCCGTAAAAGACAGATGAAACGCAGATCAGAGAAGAAGGTTTGAACTGATATCCCTTTCGTACTGCATTCCCCAGCCTACCATATTTCCATTGTAATAATATTTACTCTTGAGACGCAGCGGCCCTACAGCATTTGGAAGGACTGCCTGTCTCTTGGCTAATTTTGTCACATTTGTTCCGGTAGGGACGGTAACATAGACGCGTCTTTGATAATAAAATGGATAAGTATTTCCGCAGTTATTAAGGAGATATTTTTCACAAGGAAGTATTTCAAGGGGAACTGGTTCTTTATCCAGATCCAAAGCTACTTTTTCAAAGTTATTAAAGCCGTAATCCAAAAGAGCGGCCGTGTCTGAATAAGCGCCGTTGACAGAATTTAATACCACACATAAAAGAATGGTATTTCCTCTCTTAGCAAAAGTCACCAGAGTGCTTCCCGCAACGGTGGTATAGCCGGTCTTTCCGCCTAAAACGCCTTCATAAGCGTGGTCTCTGCCTTCCATCATTTGATGGTGGTTTAAAAGGTATCTGGTTTCCGGCTGCATATTCGTAGGAGGGATTTCAAAATACTCCCTGGTCACAAATTTCCGGAAAAGAGGATTAAACCACGCAGCCTTGGCAATTTTCGCCATATCATTGGCTGTAGTATAGTGGGTCTCATCGGGCAGACCGTGAGGATTGTTAAAATGTGTATTGGTACAGCCTAGCTGTCTGGCGCGCCGATTCATGAGTTCTACGAATTTTTTTGCAGAACCGCTTGTTTTTTCTGCAATGCCAAGTGAAACTTCATTGGCTGATTCCAGCATAACGGCCATCAGCGCCTGCCGGACAGTAAATTCTTCTCCTGTTTCCGCATATATGCTGGAGCTTCCTGGTTCGATCCCGTATGCAGCAGCCTCTGACATGACAAGCTTGTCGTTCATATTCAGGTTTTCACAGGCAAGAAGCGTAGTCATTATTTTTGTGATACTTGCGGGATATTGCTGGGTATCCGCGTTTTTGGAATATAGGACAGATTCTGTTACCACATCCATAAGGACGGCAGATTCTGCCTCGATTTTAGGTCCTTCTGGCCAGCCTTTAATGGAATCAGTATCGGCTGCCTGGTTATAATATTCAGTATGCGGGTCAGGAGTAGGAGTAGGCGTCTGTGCAGTTTCTCCGGTATTCTCAGCCGCAAAAAGCACAGCGGGCTGAGAGAAAAGTATACTGGCGGATAAGACGGCACTGACAGTCAGTTTTAATAATTTAAGTTTTTTTCTTACCATATAGCATTACCCTTCATTTGTAGTATGTTCTTAGTTTTTACATATTCGTTTCCCTTATGCATCCGGCACCCCTCTTTTAATCGGATACAGAGATCCTGCCGTATATTTCTGCATTTATGCATCCATATTTGACAAGATCAAGCTATAGTATACCATTATTTTCCTGGGAAAGCCACTCTTTCAGTATTTATTTTTCTTAAAACACTTGACATTTGGAATTTTCTACCCTTATAATATATCAGCATATAGAAATATGAAAAAACTGTGATGGAGACAGTATGCTGTCTGAGAAAGCCACAGCGAGCCGGGGATGGTGGAAGCCTGGTGTAAGTAAATGCAGCAGAAAATCACTCCGGAGTTGCTTTTCTGAAGAGTTTTACGAGCTTCTAGGAATTGACGGTAATCCACCGTTACAGGGAACAGTATCGGCATAAGTATGCCCGTACGATGTAACAGGTGGTAATAAACGAATGTAATGAATGATTCGTCCTTTTGCAGGACGGATTTTTTTTATGTTATAGGAAAATATTTTATTTTGTTCCTTTAATTTTCAGAATAGCAAATGCAGGTTATAAAATAAAAATATAGGAGGAGATTTGTGATGTACCAGAAAGTAGACACGAACCTGAATTTTGTTGACCGCGAAAAAAAAGTCGAAAAGTTCTGGAAGGAAAACCATATTTTTGAAAAAAGTATGGAGAACCGAAAAGATAATGAAACCTATATGTTTTACGATGGACCGCCCACAGCCAATGGCAAACCGCATATTGGCCATGTGCTTACCCGTGTGATCAAGGATATGATTCCGAGATACCGTACCATGAAAGGGTACCTGGTTCCACGTAAAGCCGGATGGGATACCCACGGACTTCCTGTGGAATTGGAAGTGGAAAAGATGCTTGGCCTGGATGGAAAGGAACAGATCGAGGAATACGGACTGGAGCCTTTTATCAAGCACTGTAAAGAAAGTGTCTGGAAGTATAAGGGAATGTGGGAAGATTTCTCAGAAACAGTTGGCTTCTGGGCAGATATGGAACACCCATATGTAACTTACCATAATGACTATATTGAGTCTGAATGGTGGGCTTTAAAGCAGATCTGGGAAAAGAAGCTTTTGTACAAAGGCTATAAGATCGTTCCTTACTGTCCCAGATGCGGCACCCCTCTTTCCAGCCATGAGGTAGCACAGGGCTATAAGGATGTAAAAGAGCGTTCCGCCATCGTGCGCTTTAAGGTCGTGGGTGAGGATGCCTATTTCCTTGCATGGACCACAACGCCGTGGACACTTCCTTCTAACGTAGCTCTTTGTGTAAATCCAAAGGAAGAATATGTAAAGGTTAAAAATAATAAGGACGATAAGATTTACTATATGGCACATGCCTTAGTGGAAAAGGTGCTGGGAGAAGAAACGGAGATCCTTGAGACATATACTGGAAAAGACCTTGAATTTAAGGAGTATGAGCCATTATTTACCTTTGCAAAAGTAAAGAAAAAAGCTTATTATGTCACATGTGCTGATTACGTTACTTTGACGGATGGTACAGGTGTTGTCCATATCGCTCCTGCTTTTGGTGAAGACGATGCGCAGGTTGGACGCCGTTATGATCTGCCCTTTGTACAGCTTGTAGATGAAAAGGGAGAAATGACTGCTGAGACAGACTGGCCTGGTGTGTTCTGCAAGAAGGCAGACATGCCGATTCTCCAGAATCTGGAAGAAAGAGGCCTTTTGTACGATGCTCCTAAATTTGAACACAGTTATCCTCATTGCTGGAGATGCGGAACACCCCTTATTTACTATGCAAGAGAATCCTGGTTTATTAAGATGACTGCTGTAAGAGATGACCTGATCCGTAATAACAATACCATCAACTGGATTCCGGAAAGCATTGGAAAAGGACGTTTCGGCGACTGGCTGGAAAATGTACAGGACTGGGGTATCAGCCGAAACCGTTACTGGGGAACACCGTTAAATATCTGGGAATGTGAATGTGGACATATGCATTCCATTGGAAGCATTGAAGAACTGAAATCCATGTCAGATAATTGCCCGGATGAAATAGAACTGCATCGCCCATATATTGACGCGGTAACTATTAAATGTCCGAAATGCGGAAAGGAAATGCATCGGGTGCCAGAAGTTATCGACTGCTGGTTTGATTCCGGAGCGATGCCTTTTGCACAGCACCATTATCCTTTTGAAAATCAGGAAGTGTTTAAGAAGCAGTTCCCGGCGGACTTTATTTCAGAAGCCGTAGACCAGACAAGAGGATGGTTCTACTCACTTTTGGCTATTTCCACACTGATCTTTAATCAGGCACCATATAAGAATGTAATCGTTCTGGGACATGTGCAGGATGAAAATGGACAGAAGATGAGTAAGTCTAAAGGAAATGCAGTAGATCCTTTCGATGCTCTTGAAACATATGGAGCGGATGCAATCCGCTGGTACTTCTATATTAACAGTGCGCCATGGCTTCCTAACCGGTTCCATGGAAAGGCTGTTGTGGAAGGACAGCGTAAGTTCATGAGTACCCTTTGGAATACGTATGCGTTCTTTGTACTGTATGCGAACATTGATAATTTTGATGCGACGAAATATTCTTTGGAATATGATAAGCTTCCGGTAATGGATAAATGGCTTCTGAGCAAACTGAATACATTGATCCAGACAGTGGACGAAAATCTTGCGAATTATAAAATTCCGGAAAGTGCAAGAGCTCTTCAGGAATTTGTAGACGAGATGAGCAACTGGTATGTAAGAAGAAGCCGTGAGCGTTTCTGGGCAAAGGGAATGGAACAGGATAAGATCAATGCCTATATGACCTTATATACCGCATTGGTGACTGTCGCTAAGGTTGCTGCTCCGATGATACCATTTATGACAGAGGATATTTATCAGAATCTTGTCAGAAGTATTGATAAAGATGCGCCGGAAAGTATTCACTTATGTGATTATCCTACTGTGAATGCAGATTGGATAGACAAAAATCTGGAAGATAATATGGAAGAGCTTCTTGAGATTGTTGTTCTGGGACGTGCCTGCAGAAATACTGCCAATATTAAGAATCGTCAGCCCATTGGAACCATGTTTGTAAAAGTGCCCAAGGCAATGGATAAATATTTCACAGATATTATTGCAGATGAGCTGAATGTAAAAGAAGTAAAATTTGCAGATGATGTGGAATCCTTTATCTCCTACAGCTTCAAACCGCAGTTAAAAACCGTAGGACCAAAATATGGAAAGCTTTTAAATGGTATCCGTCAGGCCTTGGCAGATATTAATGGAACCGAGGCAATGAAAGAACTGAAAACAAAAGGTGTTCTTGCTTTGGATATTGATGGAAATCACATTGAATTGTCGGAGGAAGACTTATTGATCGAGACTGCACAGACAGAAGGGTATGTGACGGAAACAGAAGGAGAAACTTCTGTTGTCCTTGACACGAACCTGACTCCGGAATTAATCGAAGAAGGTTTTGTCCGGGAAATCATCAGTAAGATACAGACGATGAGAAAAGAAGCTGGCTTTGAGGTGATGGACAAGATCTGTGTATACGTAAAGGATAATGAAAAAATCTCGGATATCATTAAAGCTCATCAGGATGAAATTATGACGGAAGTTCTTGCTGAGAAGATTGTTTTTGATGAAGCAGAGGGTTATGTAAAAGAATGGAATATCAATAAAGAAAAGGTAACCATGGGAGTATCCAGATTATAGGAGGGACGACATGATCGATAAGCAGTTCAAAAAAGAGACGTTCAAGCAGAGCGTAAGGGACAATGTAAAATTTCTCTATCGAAGAACTTTAGAGGAAGCTACTCAGGAACAGATTTTTCAGGCAGTGAGCTATACAGTTAAGGACGTGATTATTGATAACTGGCTGGAAACACAAAATGCATATGAGGAGCAGGATCCGAAGGTTCTCTACTATATGTCCATGGAATTTTTAATGGGCAGAGCCCTTGGAAACAATCTGATCAATCTTGGGGCTTACGGAGAAGTGAAGGAAGCACTTGAGGAATTAGGACTGGATATTAACACGATCGAAGACCAGGAGCCGGATCCGGCTCTTGGAAACGGCGGACTTGGCCGTCTTGCAGCCTGCTTTTTGGATTCACTTGCAACTTTGAATTATTATGCGTATGGCTGTGGAATCCGCTACCGCTATGGTATGTTCAAACAGGAGATCAAAGATGGTTTCCAGATTGAAGTGCCGGATAACTGGCTGAAGGAAGGCTATCCATTTGAGCTTCGCCGCCCGGAATATGCAAAAGAAGTCCATTTTGGCGGATATGTAAGAGTGGAATATGACCATGCAAAGGGACGCAACCGATTTATCCATGAGGGATACCAGGCAGTAAAGGCTGTTCCATATGATATGCCAATCGTGGGATACAACAATAAAATTGTGAATACCCTGCGTATCTGGGATGCAGAGCCGATTGTTGATTTCGGTCTGGATTCTTTCGACAAAGGAGATTATAAAAAGGCTGTAGAGCAGGAAAATCTTGCCCGCAATATTGTAGAGGTTCTTTATCCTAACGACAATCATTACGCAGGTAAAGAGCTGAGACTAAAGCAGCAGTATTTCTTTGTTTCTGCAAGTATTCAGGCTGCTATCGCCAAATACAAAAAGAAACACAGCGATATTACCAAACTTTATGAAAAAGTCGTTTTCCAGATGAACGACACGCATCCTACCGTGGCTGTGGCAGAATTAATGCGTATTCTTCTGGATGAGGAAGACCTGGAATGGGATCAGGCCTGGGAGATCACTACGAAATGCTGTGCGTATACAAACCATACGATCATGTCAGAGGCACTGGAAAAATGGCCGATCGAACTGTTTTCCAGACTGCTTCCGCGTATTTATCAGATCATCGAGGAGATTAACCGCCGCTTCATTATAGAAGTACAGGCAAAATATCCTGGAAACTATGATAAGATTAAAAAGATGGCAATCATCTATGATGGTCAGGTAAAGATGGCACATCTTGCCATTGTTACAGGATTTTCTGTAAATGGTGTTGCAAGGCTTCATACAGAAATCTTAAAAAATCAGGAACTGAAAGATTTCTATGAAATGATGCCTCAGAAATTTAATAATAAGACAAACGGAATCACACAGAGACGATTCCTGCTTCACGGAAATCCGCTACTTGCCAATTGGGTGACCGAGCATATCGGAGCTGACTGGGTAACAGATCTTTCCCAGATCAAGAAGCTCGCAATCTATGCGGATGATGAAAAGGCGCAGCAGGAATTTATGAACATTAAATATCAGAATAAGGTACGCCTGGCAAAATATATCCTTGAGCATAACGGGGTAGAGGTAAATCCACGTTCAATCTTTGATGTTCAGGTAAAGAGACTGCATGAGTACAAACGCCAGCTTTTGAATATCCTGCATGTGATCTATCTGTACAACCAGATCAAATCACATCCGGAAATCGATTTCTATCCAAGAACGTTTATCTTTGGAGCAAAGGCTTCCGCAGGATATCACAGGGCGAAGAAGATCATTAAGCTTATCAATTCTGTTGCGGATGTGGTAAATAACGATGCTTCTATTAATGGAAAGCTGAAAGTTGTATTCATTGAAAACTACAGAGTATCCAATGCGGAGATCATATTTGCGGCAGCAGATGTATCTGAGCAGATATCTACAGCAAGTAAAGAGGCTTCCGGTACAGGTAACATGAAATTTATGCTTAACGGAGCTGTTACTTTAGGAACCATGGATGGCGCCAATGTAGAGATCGTAGAAGAGGTGGGCGCAGAAAATGCGTTTATCTTCGGCTTAAGCTCAGACGAAGTTATCAACTATGAGAACCATGGCGGATACGATCCGAATGTGATCTACAATACAGATGGAGATATCCGTCAGGTATTGATGCAGCTTATCAACGGAACTTTCTCAAACGATACAGAGCTGTTCCGTGACCTGTATGATTCTTTATTAAATACAAAAAATAGTGACCGTCCGGATCAGTATTTTACGCTTGCCGATTTCCGTTCCTATGCGGAAGCACAAAAGCGTGTGGAGGAAGCTTACCGCGATGAGAAGAGATGGGCAAAGATGGCTTTGCTTAATACAGCCTGCAGCGGAAAGTTTACTTCCGACAGAACCATCCAGGAATATGTGGATGATATCTGGCATCTGGATAAAATCACTGTTAAATAGGAGATATCTTGATATCCTATTATATATAGAAGCAACAGCCGAAAGGCTTTGCATATAAATATGTTTTGGGTTTCCTTATATCGCCGCTGAGAATGGCAGTGGGATATAATTATGAAATAATATAATAAAAAATACTGTATCTTGTGCCTGCAAATAAATGATGCGGGAAGCAAAAACAATATATTGATTTTGCCTCCCGCCAGGCGGACAACGGCAGTGTTTCCCGGTGAAGGAAATTTAAGAAAATCGTAAAATTTTCAACCAATTCTCTTGACAAACCGAGGGAAAAGCACTATATTATCCATAACGGACAGATTATGTCTAGGAATCTTTACCCAAAAAGAAATAGTTATATTAAGGAAA
>CALIZJ010000088.1 GCA_938028845.1 uncultured Blautia sp. | reverse complement strand
AGTGGTGGAAAAACGTACCTGGGGCTAGCCGCCGCGCTAGCGGCTTGGTACAATAATAATTGCAAGTGATGAATACATAGAAAAATTAATAGAAAAATATATACAGACAGCGGAAAATGCCATGGAGGCCGGTTTTGACGGCGTGGATATGAAAATTTGTCATTCCTATATTCTCAGTGATTTAATGGGGGCATTTACTAGACCAGGAAAGTATGGAGGCTCCTTCGAAAATCGGGTACGTGCGATCTTGGATATCGTGGATGGCATTAGAAAACGATGCGGAGATAATTTGGATATTTGCGTAAGAATGAATGCTTATGATGCGATTCCCTATCCGTATGGATGGGGAATGGTACAGAAAGAGGGAGTAATGGCTCCTGATCTTGCAGAACCAATCAGACTGCTCAAAATCTTAAGGGATAAAGGGGTAAAAATCGCTAATATTTCCACTAGTGCCTCCAGATATCTTCCTTTTGGAGAGGGATTGTACGCACAAAGAAACGGGGCAGAAATTAATCCATATCCTGGTGTATATTTTCTTTATAGATTCAACAAAAAAATTAAAAGAAGCTGTACCAGAATTGTTGTATGTTGGAACGGGCCTAAGTTGGTTTGAAAAATTTTGTGGTCATGTAGGGGCTGGATGTATTAAACAAGGATGGTTTGATATAGCTGGGTTTGGAAGACAGGCATTAGCATATCCGGACTATGCGAAAGACTTACTGACAAAAGGAACACTTGATATAAAGAATGTTTGTTTATTATGTGATAAATGTCATGAATTATCTATGGTAGGCCATACCCATGTAGGATGTGTTATGCGGGATAAGGAGCATTATTTGGATTTATACAGAAAAAAAGTTCAGAAAATTGATTCTTATACAGATACATGACATTGTCTGTGTGAAAATGATATCGATGATTTCCAAAACGACAGGGAAGGACGCGTGAAAGGTGCTTTGAGAGATAAATATATCATATATTTTTCGGCTTTTAGTTAGAATTAAGGGCATATATATGCATAGAGCAGATCCGCAATAATCTCATGCCCTTTTTCCGTCAGATGAATGCCGTCTGTGGTGATATTTTCCGCGCCATATATCTGTACGGCTTTGTTTAAAGGCTCCTGCAGGAAAAGATAAGTGAGACAGTATTTTTTCGCAAGATTTTCAATCCCCTGGGACATGCGCTGTACCAGAGGAAGCCAGTTTATGTATTCAGCAGGATAAGAAAAAATAAAGGGTTCCAGCAGAAGGATATGAGGGAGCTTGGGAAGCAGGGCAGCCAGCAGGCTGTCATAATCCCTAAAGAAACGTTCCATCATATCCTTTTGCTGTACAGGAGTCCGTCCGGTATTTTTCATGAGGGAAATGTCATTAATGCCAATGAGAATCGTAAGGATATCCGGCCGCATAGAAAGTGTGCTTTCTGTGAGATTCTGTAAAAGCTTGGACAAAGTGAGACCATCTATCCCTTTGTTTATGACCTGCCAGTTTTTTTCTTCATTGTTCAGACGGTCTGCTAATTGTCTGACATAGCCGTTTCCAAGGGGCGGCAAATCAAAGATCCGGCCGCAGTCGGTGATGCTGTCGCCAAGACAAAGAAGAAGAATGGATCAAAACCTCCTCTGTAGAAAATTAAGGTTACTTTAGCATGGAAGAGTGTCTGGGTCAAGAACAAAAATCTGGGCTGAAGTGAAAAGCTTATTTTGCTGCTATAGCTGCTGTCCATATTGTTCCCCAAACATCCGTCTGTCGGGTGTTTGGGGCTGGGTAAAATTTTATATAATGTATATATTTTTTAGAAGATGAAATTTATTTTAGCATTCATTAAGATATGAGCGTACAGTATGGCAAATGTATTCCATATCCTTGACATTATATCGCTGATCACAGGGAAGAGACAGGACATGATCATAGATATACCTGCAGTCGTTGTGTCCATCCAGATCAATATATGGACCGACAGGCCAATAGGAAGTGGCATGGATTCCTTTGTCAGAGAGATACTCTTTGAAAAGGGGCCTGTTTTCGGCGTATATGGTAAAATGCGATGGAACGGCATTTTCGTCAAGATAAGGGAACACAATCTGCAAAGCAGAAGACTTTGGAAAATGCTTCAATAGATAGTGATAATTTTCCCTTCTTTGCTTCATAAGCTGCGCAGTATCTATAAAACGTATGATGTGGATAGATTCTTTGTCTGATTCATTAAGACCATAAATCCGGCGAAGAAGAAGTTCCGTATCCCACAGCTGTTTACTAGCCTCTGCTGCTTGTTTTAAATGTATGCTTTCCGGCTGTTTGCTAAGATCGGTGATCATGGAAAGGCCCTCCCTCCGCATAAGAAGGTGCTGTGGATGCGGCGGGATGGTCTGAGGTGCAAAAACTCCGCCTTTTTTAATGGCGTATCCGCCACAAGGAACGCCCATCCATTTTCGCATACTGCCTACAATATAAGTACAGCCGGGATATACGCCGTCCTTTGAGAAAATGGAATGGGTGCAATCCTCCAGAATACAGATATTGCGTTCTTCACATTTTTTCAGAAAGGTTCTGTCATAGCTAGAAAAACCAAAATATCCGCAGATAGAAATCAGGTTGATTTTGTCCAGTACAGCCTCATCAAAGATCGGACGCATGGCTTTGTCAAAATCATAGAAGATCAGATCATAACCGGCTTTTTTGAATGGATCGATCACAGTTTCACAGGTATACAAAGGTACATAGGCAACGGGGTGGGATACCTTTGTTTTATAATCTTCAAGTGCCAGATAATTTGCACATCGACCCGACATCATGTATTTGCTGTCATCTCCTTCACAGATGAACTGTTCCAAAAATCCATTGGGAGCAGACATTTTTTCTGGATACGGAAAATATCCTCCAATTTCTCTCATATATACCTCTCCTTTTTTTGAAATGACTTACTATCCCTGTACTGCCTCGTAATCACACAGCAAATGGGCGGTTTCAGTGCTTTATACTTTATACAGAGAAAGGATAGCTGATAATGATATAAGAATATCATTGAAGAGATGAAAAGTAAATCATATTGTTAACAATTTTTAAAAAAAGAAAATTATAAAATAAAAAAGTTGACAGAATTATAATTTAACAGTATAATAAGTTAACACGAAGGCGCGTCAATATGGAGATGATGTGCCATTTTTTATACAGAAAGTGTTGGTCAGAGCGATACAGATGTTTGTATGCATAGGACATTTTCTGCAAATACCAGTTAGAGGAGGAGAAAAAGTTGTACAAGTATATCGTAAAACGGTTATTAATGATGATCCCCGTTTTGCTTGGAGTCACCTTTATTGTATTTTTTATCCTGAATCTTTCACCAGGTGATCCAGCAGCAATGATTTTGGGAGATCAGGCTAGTGAAGAAGCACTGGAAATGAAACGGGAAGAGCTGGGATTAAATGACCCGCTTTTAGTCAGGTACGGACATTACCTTGTAGACATGCTGCATGGCGATCTTGGTACTTCGTATAAGAATGATTTAAGCGTATGGGATCAGATTATGGAAAGACTTCCTAACACGGCAATTCTGGCGGTAGCAGGTATCCTTGTGGCTTTGCTGATCGGTATTCCTACAGGAATCATATCTGCTAAAAAGCAGTATTCAGTTTTGGATAATTGTTCTACAGTGCTGGCTTTGCTAGGTGTTTCTATGCCTAACTTCTGGTTTGGCCTTCTGGTGGTTATTGTGTTTTCGTTAAAGCTCGGCTGGCTTCCATCACAAGGTATGGGAGAGGGAGCGGCTTTATTTACAAGTCTGATCTTACCGGCATTGACTTTGGGAACAGGCTCGGCGGCGACCATTACTCGTATGACGCGTTCTTCTATGCTGGAGGTCATACGGCAGGATTATATTGATACTGCCTATGCGAAAGGTGTTTCCGAACGTACAGTGACTTATCGTCATATGTTAAAAAATGCAATGATCCCTATTGTAACCGCAGTCGGTCTTCAGTTTGGACAGCTTTTAGGCGGAGCTATGCTGACAGAAACTGTATTCTCATGGCCGGGGCTTGGACGGCTTATGGTAGATTCTATTAAGTCAAAAGATATTCCAATGGTTCTGGGCTCTGTGATCGTCATGGCAGTGATGTTTTCTATAGTAAATTTGATCGTTGATATTATTTATGCTTTTATCGATCCACGAATCAAATCTATGTATAAGAAGAAATGAGGAGGCCATACCAGATGAAAAAAGAAAAGAGCATACAAACAGGTAATAAGCAGCGTACACTGTGGCAGGAAACCTGGAGACGGTTTAAAAAGAATAAACTGGCAGTGGCGGGAATGATTTTTCTTTTGATTCTTATTGTCATAGCAATAGGAACTGTCATTGTAGATATAGTAACTCAAAACGCAATTTATGATAATTATGTAGTAAAGCAGAATCTAAGAGGACGTTTGCAGCCGCCGAGCCTTCAACATCCGTTTGGACAGGATGAGTTCGGAAGAGATATGCTCCTTCGTATGCTATGGGCAGTAAGATCTTCTCTGTTCATGGGTGTTCTGGCAATTGCCTTCTCTTGTATAGCGGGAGGAGCGATTGGGGCTGTGGCCGGATATTATGGCGGAAAAATAGATAATGTCCTGATGAGAATTATGGATGTTCTTCTTGCAATTCCGTCTATGCTTTTAGCAATCGCTATTGTAGCAGCTTTTGGAACAAGTCTGACTAATGTATTGCTTGCAATCGGAATTTCATATGTTCCTACATTTGCCAGAACAGTGCGGGCCCCTATTTTGACTATTAAATCACAAGAATATATTGAGGCGGCCAAAGCCGTAGGAGCAAGTGACTGGCGCGTCATTACGAAATACATAATTCCTAACTCTATGGCGCCAATTATCGTACAAGCGACATTGGGTGTTGCTGGTGCTATTCTGTCAATTGCAGGTTTGTCTTTCTTAGGACTGGGCATTCAGCCGCCGACACCGGAATGGGGAGCCATGCTTTCCAGCGCAAGAAGCTACATTCGTAGTTCCTGGCATATCACAGTCATTCCAGGATTGGGAATCATGTTGACGATTTTGGCACTTAATGTGGTTGGAGATGGATTGAGAGATGCTTTGGATCCAAGACTGAAGAATTAAGTAAGAAAGGTGGAAAGAAATGTCAGATGTATTATTAGACGTGAAAGATCTGGTTATTTATTATGAAACCGATGATGGCGTTGTACAGGCTTTAAACGGCGTAAGTTTACAGATATTTTCAGGTAAGACACTGGGACTGGTAGGAGAGACAGGGGCAGGAAAAACTACTTTGGCAAAGGGAATCATGCAGCTGATACCAAATCCTCCGGGAAAAATTAAGTCCGGGGAGGTCTGGTACAATGGCAATGATCTTTTAAAAAAGAATAAAGAGGATATGCGGAAAATACGCGGAAGAGAAATTTCTATGATTTTTCAGGACCCTATGACAGCCCTAAACCCAGTGATGACAGTAAGAGAACAGATCATGGAAGTAATTCTCCAGCATAATAACGTGAACAAGGAGGAAGCAGGCAAACGTGCAGACCATATGTTGGAACTGGTAGGCATTCCTGCGGCCAGGGGAAAGGAATATCCCCATCAGTTTTCCGGCGGTATGAAGCAGCGGGTTATTATAGCAATGGCATTGGCCTGCCAGCCCAAATTATTGATTGCAGATGAACCGACGACAGCTTTGGATGTGACAATTCAGGCACAGGTATTGGATCTGATCCAGAATTTGAAAGCAAGAGATAATACATCTATGCTTTTGATCACACATGATTTAGGGATAGTTGCACAGATTTGTGACTACGTTGCCATTATGTATGCAGGAGAAATTGTAGAGTATGGAACGGTTCAGGAAGTATATAAAAATATGAAGCATCCTTATACAAAAGGGTTAATGGCTTCGATACCAAATCTTGTTCACAATGTAAAGCGCCTTCAGACGATCGATGGATTGATGCCGGATCCTACCTGCCTGTCAAAGGGATGCAAATTTGCAGAACGATGTAAGTTTGCAACAGACGCATGCAGAGAAAAAGTGCCGGATATGGTTTCTGTAGGAGGAACGCATACAGTACGTTGTATTTTACCGGAAGTAGTAGGATAGAGGAGGGGACAATGGAACAAAAAGAACTGCTTAGAGTAGAAAATCTAAAAAAATATTTTAATACTCCTGCGGGTGTACTTCATGCTGTTGATGATGTGTCTTTTTCCATTAATGCCGGAGAGACCCTTGGAGTGGTTGGGGAATCCGGATGTGGAAAATCCACAATGGGAAGAGCAATTTTGCGCCTTCATGAGCCTACATCCGGAAAGGTGTTTTTTGAAGGCAAAAATATACTGGAATATGATAAGAAGCAGATGAAAGAATTAAGAAAAGAAATGCAGCTGATCTTTCAGGACCCCTTTGCCTCGTTAAATCCCAGAATGACAGTAAGTGAAGCAATACAAGAGCCTTTGCTGATCCAGAAAATATACAATAAGAAAGAAAAAGACAAGATAAATGCGAGAGTTCAGGAGCTGATGGAACTGGTGGGGCTGGCAAAGCGTCTGATCAACTCATACCCACATGAATTGGATGGAGGACGGCGGCAGAGAATAGGAATTGCCAGAGCATTGGCACTGAAACCAAAGTTTATTGTATGTGATGAGCCGGTTTCGGCACTGGATGTTTCTATTCAGGCACAGATTCTAAATCTTATGCAGGATTTACAGGATGAGCTGGATTTAACTTATATGTTTATTACCCATGATCTTTCTGTGGTAAAACATTTTTCCAATCAGATCATGGTCATGTATCTTGGACAGATGGTGGAAATGGCACCTACAGAATTATTATTTAAAAATCCCATGCATCCATATACAAAAGCATTGTTATCGGCAATTCCGATTCCCGATCCAGACTATCCAATGAACCGTATTTTAATGAAAGGTGAGATTACTTCGCCCATTGATCCGGAGCCTGGATGCAGATTTGCTAAGAGATGTCCTTATGCGGATGAAAGCTGTAAGAGCCCGGAATTAAAGCTTGAAGAAGTAGAACCGGGACATTTTGTATCTTGTATGAAGAGTTTCAAAGAAGGATAATACTCTGTTTCGGCAGATATTATAAATATTTAATATGAAAGGAGAATGTTATGAGAAAGTACGGAAGAAAAGTAATGGCGTTGTTCCTTACGGTAACTATGGCGTTTTCAATGGCGGCCTGTGGAGGGAAAAAAGAATCAGCAGAAAAAGAAAATACTACGGCAGCTGCGGATTCGAAAGATGAAAACGGTGAGGAAGCTACAGAAGCAACTTCTTACAAAGACACAGTTATTTGGGGACAGGGAGCGGATGTAACATCCATGGACCCGCATCAGGGAAAAGAAACACCATCTGTGGAGGTAACCTGTAATATTTTTGATACTTTGACAACGATCAATTCCGCTACCAATGAGATTGAACCGCAGATTGCAGAATCCTGGGAGCAGAAGGACGATAAGACTTATGTGTTTAAAATCAGACAGGGCATTAAATTCCATGATGGTTCTGATCTGACTGCAGAGGATGTCAAGTTCTCTCTGGAAAGAGCTATTGCTTCAGCAGCAGTTTCTTATGTAGTAGACTTTATTGATACTGTGGAGGTAAATGACGACTATACAGTTACGATTACGATAAAAGAACCATATGCACCAATTTTGCGTAATCTGGCAGTACCATTTGCTGCAATCGTGCCAAAGGCAGTTGTGGAAAAGGACGAAGAAGGGTTTAAAACCAATCCAGTTGGAAGCGGTCCTTATAAATTTGTAGAATGGAAGCAGGGTGATTCTGTAAAATTAGAGGCATTTGATGATTACTATGCCGGAGCGCCGAAAACGAAATATCTGGAAATGAAGGTGATCCCGGAAGCGGCACAGAGAACGATTGCATTGGAAACAGGAGAAATCGATCTGGCGTATGATATTATTGCAAACGATCTCGACAAAGTAAAAGACAATCCGGATCTTCAGCTTTTTGAAGCACCGTCTCTGTCCTGCTACTATATTACCATGAATATGAATAAAAAGCCGTTTGATGATGAACGTGTACGTGAGGCGATCAACCTTGCAATCGACAGACAGCTCCTTGTAGATACCATTATTAATGGAGCTGGTGAGCCGGCGGACGCGATTATTGCACCGGATGTATTTGGATATTCCAGCCCGGGTGCTTATGAGTATGATCCGGAAAAAGCCAAAGAGCTTCTTGCAGAAGCCGGATATGCGGATGGATTCTCCACATCTATCTGGGTAAATGATAATCAGGAAAGAAAAGAGGCATGCGAAGCGATTCAGGCTATGCTTGCAGAAATAGGAATCGATTGTCAGATAGAAGTCATGGAATTCGGAAGCTTTATTGAAAAAACTTCATCAGGCGAACATGATATGGCATACTTCGGATGGACGACATCTACTATGGATGCAGACTATACCTATTATTCACTGGAGCACTCTTCTCAGCAGGGAGCTGCCGGCAACCGTTCTTTCCTTGACGATCCGGAAGTCGATAAACTGATCGAAGAAGGAAGAGGTAGTACAGATGAAGATAAGAGAAAAGAAATCTACGCAGATCTTGCTGTTAAGTTAAAAGACATTAATAACAACGCACCGATTTACTATAACAATGTGGTAGTTGGAGCAAGCAACAAGGTAGATGGGTTTGTCATTGACCCCATCGGATATCATAAACTGGATACTGTAGTGGTAGCGGAATAGGCCATACAGAGGATGTCTTTATAGAAAAAGGCATCCTCATTTATGCGAAAATAAATATTTATAAAGGAGATAAAAAATGAGATTAGCAAACATTACCTGGCCAAAGGCACAGGAATATTTTAAAGAAAACGATACAGTTATTCTAGCAGTAGGAAGTATAGAATGTCATGGAAGGCACATGCCTTTGGGAACGGATACTCTGATTCCAGACAGACTGCTGGAGCTGATCGAGGAAAAAAGTGATGTATTGATCATACCTACCATTCCTTACGGCGCATGCGAGAGTCTGTCTCCATACCCAGGAACGATCAATCTTGGAACAGAACTTTTATATCAGTTATTGTACAGGATTATCGAAGGTTTGTATGAACATGGCGCAAGAAAATTTCTGATCTTAAACGGACATGGAGGAAATATAAAAACGATTGAACGTGTAGGACTGGAATTTGAGAAAAAAGGTGCGCTCGTTGCAATGCTCAATTGGTGGCTGATGGTTTGGGATATGAATCCTGAATGGAAAGGCGGACATGGAGGAGCTGAGGAAACAGCCGGAGTCATGGGGGTTGATCCAGACCTGATCGATTACAGCGAATTGACGGACGAACCGCTTAAGTTAAAGGATCTGACGGAGAATCTGGAGGCAACAGGATTCCGTTCTGTCAGATTCAAGGGGGTTGAGGTGGAAATTCTCCGCAGCACACCCAATGTGACAGATAATGGTTGGATAGGACCGGATCATCCTAAAAAAGCAACTGTGGAATGGGGCAGGGAAATGCTTCAGACTTGTGCAGATTATATTGTAGATTTTGCAGAAGAATTTAAAAAAGTAGATATTGAAAAAGTGATTCATAACAATACACTGGGAAAATAAGAGAGGGGTATATTTCATGGATAAAAAACAAGCACTAAAAATGATCGCGGATATCTCCAACGCCAATGGGGCTCCGGGCTTCGAAGACGAGGTAGTGGCGCAGATACGCGCATACGGAGGAACGCTTGGGAGGATTGAGGAAGACAGCCTGAGAAATATCTATATTTATCGGAACGAAAACAAAGGAAATTCGCTGAAGGTACAGCTTGACGCCCACAGTGACGAGGTAGCATTTATGATACAGGCAATTCGTCCGGATGGAAATATGCAGATCCTTCCGCTGGGAGGCTGGGTGACATCGAATGTGCCCGCTCATAAAGTATGGGTAAGAAATGCGCTGGGCGAATACATTCCGGGAATCATTGCAAGCAAACCGCCGCACTTTATGACAGAGGAGGAACGCCGGGCGCCATTGGAATTTGAAAATATTACGGTGGACGTAGGGGCTACCTCGGATAAGGAAGCGAGGGAAGAATTCCATATTCGAATCGGGGAACCTGTAGTGCCGGACGTGACGTTTACGTATGACGAAAAGCATGACATTATGATCGGAAAAAGCTTTGACTGCCGCTTAGGATGTGCGGCAATGCTCAGTACATTGGAGGAATTAAAAGGGCAGGAGCTGCAGGTGGATATAGTGGGTGCATGCTGCTCTCAGGAAGAGGTAGGAACACGAGGCTCGCAGGTTACTTGCCGGACCATTGAACCGGATATTGCCATTGTATTCGAAGGGTGTCCGGCAGATGATACGGGTGTGTTTGCAGAAAGATATAAAGTACAGACAGCCATAAAAAAAGGACCTATGCTTAGACATATCGATAAGCGTATGATCACAAATCCCAGATATCAGAGGTATACTCTGGAACTGGCGGAAAAACTCAATATTCCGGTACAGGAAGCAGTCCGTCTTGGCGGGAGTACAAATGGAGCGAATATCCATTTATCAGGTCAAGGCGTACCGACCATAGTGATCGGAATTCCGGTCAGATACGCACATACACATTATGGGATATCAGCTTATGCAGATTATGAAAACAGCGTAAAGCTGGCAGTAGAAATACTAAAACGCCTTGACAGAAAGCTGATTCAGAGCTTTTAATAGCTGAAAAAACCGCAATTATTCGGAAAAACCACCTTATAATTGTGGTTTTCTTTATGGACAATCTTTCAGGAGTGTAATAAAATAAATGAAAAGATGTTAAAGGAAAAGAAACTTGTAAGAGGATAGAAATGAAAACAACCCAGAAAAAGAATTTATCAGAGTCTGTTGCCGTAATGCTCCGAAGTAAGATCATGAAAGGAGAGCTGCAGGCAAATGAAAGAATCATTGAAAGTGAAGTGGCTGAGGCGATGCAGGTCAGCAGAGGGCCGGTGAGGGAAGCGCTTAAGATATTGGAGTACGAAGGCCTTGTTACATATGAACCCAAAAAAGGGTGTAAAGTGACCAAGTTAAGCTCGGAGGATACATATGAGGTATTTTATTTAAGAGGAAGCCTGGAGATCATGTCCTTGAAGCTTGCAGGCGGAAGGCTTTCGGATATTAGCCTGTTAACGATGAAAAGTTATCTGGAGGAGATGAAAAAATCTTCAGAGGAAAATGATATCGAAAAAATGGTTCAATGGGATGAATTGTTCCACCAGGAAATCATAAGAGCAGGAAATATGAAGCGTTTGACAAAAATGTGGGAAAGCTTAAGTCCTTTAAACGGCGCAATGTTTCTAAAGGTAAATGACACCTATATATTACGGGAGGGGGAAACATGGGAAGACGTTTTTGGAGAATACCAGAGACAGAATTTTTACGATTCCCATAAGATTTTGTTGGAAAAATTGGAGGAAAAAAATTTGGACGCAGCAGTGGAAAGCCTTTGGAATCATTATATAAAAACAGGAGAGCGGATTTATAAAATAGAAGCACGGCGTAAGCTGCTGAATAAAGCTTAGAGGCTGCATACCACCGCATGGGAACCACGCGTTTGCTTTTTCATCCCCTGGGACATGCGCTGTATCAGAGGAAGCCAGTTTATTATTCGGCAGGAGAAGAAAAAAGGTCCCAGCAGAAGGATATGAGGAATCTTGGGAAGCAGGACAGCCGGCAGGCTGTCATAATCCCCAAGGAAACGCTCCATTCTATCCTTTTGCTATGTAGAAGCCTTCCGGTGTTTTCATGAGGGAAGCATTATTAATTCCAATGAGAATCGGGAAGATATCCGTTTGCAGCCGGTAATACCGCCTCCAGGACAAAGCAGATGCATAGACGAAGCCCTCCTGTAAAAAATAAGGTTACTTTATTGTACAGAAAGATTTAGGATAAGAGAGTTAGCCTTGTTAGTTTGAATTTGTCAGCACGGTATTCAGCATAAATAGAAGAGAGGGTCAAGAACAAAAAAAGTTAGGGCTCAAAAAATAAAAAAGGGACTGGACAAATAGAAAAAGAAGACCTATAATAAACATCACCAGAAGGTATCTGGTATCTTTTCCGTCAGTTCAGACGGGTTATCCCATTATACATTTTAAGAAAAATTAAAAAACTACTTAAGAAAAAGCAATAGAGAAAGACATATTGCAGAGAAGGAAAAAAGGCAGGTGGTAGTATGCTTGTGTATGCCATTTGGCCGGTAATTGTTGCCGGGGTATCTGTGGTGATGGATATCCGGGAAGCGCGTATTGACAATGGATGGATTTTTTTCTCCATATGTATGGGAGGAATCCTTCAGATTCTGCAGGGAGGCGCTGACAAGCTGTTTCCTTTTGCAGCAGGAACCATACTCCCCTTTGTGTTTCTTGGCATCTTGTTTTACTTTCGTATGCTGGGACCTGGAGATATTAAATTATTCTGCGCTTTAGGAGGCGTAATGGGTATCCGGGACATAGTCTGGTGTATTGCTGTTTCTTTTTTATTGGGAGCAGTTATCTCCGTGGCAATTCTTATTTTCTGTGGCGATATCCGCCAAAGATTCCAATATTTTTTTCAATATTTTCAAGAATTCCTTCATACGGGAGAGAGAAAGCCATATTACAGGAAAGGAATGGCTTTGGAAAACTTTCACTTTACAGTACCTGTATTTTTAAGTGTTGTGCTTTATGCAGGAGGTGTGTATTGAAGAAAAACATTTTCGCAGTCTGTGATCTGGAGGCGGACTACGCCTATAACTTCATGGAGTATTTGAATCAGAAGAAGAATATCCCATTTGAGATACAGGTGTTTACCAGTGCGGAGACGCTGCTTGCATTTGGGAAGGACAGACACATTGAGTTGCTGTTGATCTCAGATAAGGCTATGTGTCCGAAAATCCGGGAAATGGATATCGGAAAAATCGTAATCTTGTCTGAAGGTGTCCATCCTCCTGAACTTGACCTCTATCCCAGCGTTTATAAATACCAGGCTTCTTCTGATGTAATACGTGAGGTTATGGCCTGTTATGGGG
>CALIZJ010000087.1 GCA_938028845.1 uncultured Blautia sp. | reverse complement strand
CAATCGCTCCCATTGCCATATCCGAAAAAATAGAGATAAATTTCCGGTTATACCGGTCTGCCGCGATTCCCGCAAGGGGGCTTAATAAAGACATGGGGAGATAGGCGACGATTCCTGCCATTCCAAGCATGAAAGGTGAGGATGTTTTTTCTGCAAGCCACCAAATCAAAGCAAATTGAACTCCATGACTGCCTAACAGTGAAACTGCCTGTCCCAATGCAACGGTGATAAATTGTGTTTGCCACTTTTGTATTTTTTTCATATTAAATTGTCCTCTCATTTTCAAAATAGTTTTTCAAATAAGGGACAAGATCAAATGCGATATGTCCCTTAGCGTACTGCTGCCGACATCAAGCCACCTCCCTTCATATGCTGCCTGTATTTACAGCATGGTTTCCAGATATTTTTTTAACCCGTCACGATATTTTTTCGTAAGAGCCAAATATTGCTGCTGCTCATCAAGTGTCCATTCTTTCCAGATTTTGTTTTCGATTTCGTGTAAAGGATGTATTTTTTCTAATGAAAATTTTTCTCCTTTTTCCGTCAGGCAGACAATGGTATTTCTGCCTTTCCCCTGTTCCAGATACACAAGGTCCTGTTTTTCCAATTTGCGAATGGCGGAATTGATCGTCTGGCGGCTGATACCTGTAAGTTTACTTATCTCGCTTTGCAGACACTTTCCGTCTTTCTCACAGAGAACATATAAAATATTTTGAACGCTGTCTGAAATACCAGCTTTTACAGCGGCTTCATGGTACAACGCATTAATTTCCCCGGCTAAATAGGCATATTGTTCTGTTTCTAAATAGTGCATGGCTCCCTCCTTGTCTGATTTCGTACATCTTGTATTATATCCGATTTCGTACATAAGTCAATAGCTTTTTGCATTTTCTTGGGATAGCGGAGGCTGTCACACAGGTATGGAGTTATATCGAGAAGCTGGTATTTAACATTTTGTGTTGGTGCGGTAATTAAAATGGCCGCGCGAGATGCTGGCTTTGCATATATTCCCAAGCGCAGCATTGTTTACCGGGAAAACGCAGATGGGATTGTGAGATGACTGAAAAACGGCTCGCTTATAAAAGCAAGCCGTTTACCTTCATTTTTCTGTCGGCGTGATGAGCTGTAGAAAATCGGAGGGAGAATAGGATGGGATAGAGGCGTTTTTATAATCCTTTAGATTACGTGTCACAATGCAGTTACATCCAGAGCGCAAAGCCGTTTCCGCCATGACAGCATCTTCATAGTCTGTCATTTTGGAAGAAAGCGCACGGCGGCAATCCATGGCCGTTGTATCCAGAAGGTCATATAGAGCAAATAGTTTCGCCAGTATCTTTCTGGTTTCCGTATCGCTGTGGGTTGTCCTGTGTGCCAAATAATAGATGTCAGCAGAAGACTTTACCGTGATACAGCCATCGAACCAGCGATTGGCTACCGCCAAAAAGATTTTTTGTGCGTCTGCGCAAAAGGGTTCCCGGCTCTGCAGAGCGTCTACAATCACACAGGTATCGATCAGCGCCCTCATATCTGATCCAGCCTTTCCTCTTTTGATTGTTCTAAGGTCATATCAGAAGGGATTGCGCCAAACAGGGATTTTGCCACGTCCACCCGGTTCTGATAGGGATTGGTCAGTTTGGCTACTACTTTGCCATTGCGGGTAATGTAAATATCTTCTGTTTCTGCCAGCAGCAGATATTTACTGAGGTTCATTTTTAATTCAGTTGCAGTGATTGACATGGGTAATACCCCCTTTCTTTTGAGCAGTCTTTTCACTTCACTTATATTATACCCGGAATCGTTCGATTGTGTCAATGGAATCGTGCGATATTTTATATTTCAAGAAAGCGAGTTTTTGTACATCGGAAAAAACTCGAGGAATGGATAGATTCACAAATTAATCGTTCTTGAGTTTCCGTAAAATGTAATAAAAAAATAAGTATGTCTTCCCAAAGTACCAATCTGCCGAATTTTTGAGAAATTTAGAATGGCAGTACCGAAAATAGAGGCACTTTCATAAGCCCCGCCGGAACCGGGCTTTGGGAGACGTATTCTTTTATCTATTTAAGCGGTCAGCTTAAGGCAGAGTTCTCTACTTTATTTGTCCTGGAAAGAAAATGGTTGAATGTTGCCGCAATCTCAAAATTTAGATCGTAGGTATCTTTTTCCCCATATAAAACGGTAATCGTCTGTAGGATGTCATCGTCTGTAAAACAGGTATAGGCAATATCGGTCAATTGGTCATGCTCATGTTGATATGCGGCATCCATTAGTTTAGAAAAGAAAGCTTCTAATCCGGGATCTCCCGACACCGCGCATGCTGCAGCAATACAGAAGGAACTCCAATAAGATAGGGGGTGTTTATACCCCCCAAATTTTTATTTAACTATCTAATCCTCAAAAACCATTGATTTTTCAAGGCTTCACGCCTGT
>CALIZJ010000086.1 GCA_938028845.1 uncultured Blautia sp. | reverse complement strand
TACAAGTCCCACTACATCCACTGCATCCAGAACTGCAGGTGTTGCTACAACCGGAACAAGATCCGCTGCAATTCGTGGCACAGTTCCCGGAACATTTGTCCGCACAGCTTGTATAGCAGTTGCCAGAACAAGAGCTTCTGCATCCGGTACAACTGTTTGTACAGCCTCCTGAGCATCCGCCGCTGCATCCGCTGCACCCAGCCCCACAGGAGCCGGTACAACTGCTGTCGCACGATCCGGTACAGCTATTTCCGCATCCTCCACAGCTATTCTGGCAGGACGAACTGCATCCGCTCCTGCATCCGGAAGAACATCCCTGGCAACCGGATCCGCAAGACGAACTACATTCTCCCATGCACCCACCGCCGCAAGCCACATAACAGGACGATCCACACTGCGCGGTGCAGTTCGCTACGCACCCGCTTCCACAGGTTCCAGTACAGCCAGAAGTGCATCCATGGTAGCATCCGTCTCGGCATCCGGCACTGCATCCCATACAGCCGGAAGAGCATCCGCCGTCACAGTTTCCTATACAGGACGCCCCACAAGCCACATAGCAATTTGTCGAGCAGGACCCATCGCAGAACCCGGCGCATCCTGTACATGAACTACAACTTCCCGTACAGGTTGCCATACAGCCGGAACTGCATCCGCTTCCCCCGCATCCGCCGCTACATCCACTGCATCCGGTGCTGCATCCATTCCCGCCGCAGGAACCAGAGCATCCTCCGCTGCAGGAGCCGGAACAGCCAGAACATCCGGAACAACTGCTTCCACAGGAGCCGGAGCATGATCCACTACAAGAACTGCACCCGGACGAACAGGATGTATTGCATCCCGTACATCCAGTACAGCCAGAACAGCCGGAAGTACAATCCGAACTACAGCCCGTGCATTCCCCGCTGCAACTGCTACATGCAGACTCACAGTTCGTGGCGCAATCGCCAGCACAGGTGCTACTGCAAGTATTGCTGCATCCACTGCATCCGGTGCATCCAGAGCATCCTCCTGTACAAGCTCCATAGCAAAGGCCGGTGCAGGACCCTCTGCATCCGGATCCGCTGGATTCCTTCGGGATATTCGCCAGTTCATCCACAAAATTTTCGGCCTGCTCCATGATCACGTCGATTCCACTTTTGTCCTGGCGCATTGCATTGTCCTGCAAAAAATCCGCTACATTAAGCAGCGGACTGATGATCTTTTCTATGTGTTCATCCTGTATATCCCCGCCTGTTGTCGGCGGAGTGTCATAGTCATAGTCCGAGGATGCAAACTTTTCCATGGACGCGCTCTGTCCATGGTCAGTGCAGTTCCTCCGGGCCATTTCCTCTTTTACTTTCGCCCGTAATTCTACGAGCTTTTCTGCCGTTATCAAATAGCCATCCCCTCCTTTACAAGCTGGTAATAGCCGTCTGGGCTGGCTGGAGCATGATATAATCAATGCTCACCGTAATGTTTGCGCTGTTCATGAGCAGCACGGCCGTTATCGTTGCGGAATCAGACAGATCTACATTCATGCCGAATATCTGGTATTTATTCGCAGCCTCGAACATTTTAGCTGTAATAGTCCTTGTCTCGATCACGCTTCCGCCCTCGCTGACCTGGATCTTTACCAGTCCATTCCCATCCGTGTTCGCACTGGCTTTCAGCCTTATCAAGAGGCTGTATAGCCCCTTGCGCAATCCGTTTATCGGCTTACTGAACAAATTTGTGTCCTGCGCTGTGGACGATGTCTTTTGCAATACCGTAAACTGTGCCGCGCTGTCTTCGACAGTCGCCTCCGCCGACAAGTCTTCCCCGCCGTAGGTATTGTCAGTAGCCATTTTATTTATGCTTTCCAAAAGTTCCTGATATCGCCTGTAAAGGTATGCCGTATTCAGCAGGAGCGTTTTTAAAGGCGGATTTATAATATCTGCATGGACCAGGTCGTTTGTCTCTATTATTCTCAAGAGCTCGCTGTATTCCGGATTATCCGGAACCTGAACATTTGCCATTTAACCTCCTCCTTTACTGTAAAACATCGTCAATCTCGAACCTCATGGACACACTGGCATCCTTGCCTTTCGGAAGGAAATTGGCGATCATGATTATGTCTCCATCGCTGTCATAAAGTCCGATCTCACTTATGTTCTTACCGTTTCCTTCTGATCCGTTCAGCGTGCAGTAATACTCACATTTGTTCTCGGAAACTTTAAGGACATATTCGTCAATCACCTTTCTAAGGAACTCATTTTTCAGTGTTTCCCCTACAGGATTCACTGTACCTCCTGTAGCTCCGCCCTCACCAAAAGCAAACCCTACGATCTTTGGCAGGGTTATTGCCCCCGCTCTGGCCTTCAGAAGCTTTTCTTTTCCTTTTGCCGTCACCTTTGCTTCCATCACAAATCCTCCTGTGTAACTTCTGTGTTAAATTTAACCGTTCCGTCCCATGCGTATTCGCCGTTCCACTGTACCAGGTTCTGATAGACCATTACATTTCCTGCCAGTGCGTTACCCGGTTCCTTTACCTCCAGCTTAACATCCACCGAAGGCATATCCGACCCATTTGCCCACTTTGCGGACATATCTATTTCTATATCCGGTAACAGGAATCTTTCTCTCTCTATTCCAACAGCAGCTTCTATCACGTAACCTGTCGTAAAAGACAAATGCGATGGCTTTATCTTACGGACGTATGCGATTATCTCATCTGTAGCACCGATCACAAAATCTGCGTCTACGAGTATGTCCAGAAGGAAGGTATATTTGTCCGTCTGTTCTGTAACAGAAGCAGTAAGGCCAAACGCTTGTTGTATAAGGCTCTCAATACGGTATGGAGTCACTGACATCCTGTGCGACCGATCCTTTCTGTACAGTACGGCTTTCCTTCTCTCGTCGATATCTTTTGTCGAATCCACCGGTATCCCGTACATAAGCTCGTGGAAATGCATCCCCCAGGAACAGGTCTCCGGAAAAGCCTGGTTTTTTAAACCTTCCACATATCCCCTGGAAAGATCCATCTCTGCGCCGATTACCTGGTATATCCATTTGCCTACATACGAGTTGTCGTACCATCCTTTCGTCACATAGGAGAGCATTTTCTTTGCGGATTCGCTGGTAGGGAACCGCTCCAGGTCTACATTGTCTATAAACATCTTCCCACCTTACCCTTCTGCGGCATCCGTAAAGTCCAGATCGTCTGTATCTGTCACCGGGTAATCATCGACGTCAACAACAATATTCTGGGTTCCGGAACCCAACTTAAAGCCTGTAAAGTCAACTACTCCGGGCGTGTTTGACAAAAGGGCTGCCACAACAGTGTATCGGATCTCTTCATCGTCTTTCGCACTGGTATAGTATTCTTTCAGGGATGCGGCATACGCCTCTTTAATCCCATCGAGCGTATACCCTTCCTCTATCTCAAGGACTGCACTGTATTTTACTGCGGTTGCCGTTACGGTGGCCACAGTTACGGTCGCGCCTATAGGACAGAGCCGTTGTGAGCGATCCTCCGGGGATACAATGTAGTCCTCCACCGCTTCCAGTACATCCTTGCTCACTGCGGATCCATCTGCCCCAGCGACAACCACCTTTACCGTCCCCGGTCCTTTCCATTCTGCTTCCACGACAGCGCTCCCTACGCCCTGGACTTCTTTCGCCCATCTTACATAATCTGCATCACAGCCCACGAAACTCACCTCCGAGGCTCTAAGCTTTTCCAGGATTCTTTCCCTGTATGTCTCATCGTCCTCTTCGTCGGTTCCCCCGGTAATGGGTTCCTCATTCGTAACGGATGTGATATTCTGGTTTATCTGCTTCTGCATCACCACAGTTCCCCGGGTGACATTATAAGCAGTCCCTGGGATAACGGCAGCAACCGGCACATCCGCTTCTCCGGTGCTGCCGACTTCTGCTTCTTCTGTGGACGCAAATTCTATGGACTCTGTGTCGGATGTGCCCTCGGTGCAGAATACAAAACCCTCCGGGATCACAGTCCCTTCGGCCGCCTGCACTGTCACATAACCCGTCGCCCTGCTCGCAAGTTTTCTTGTCACTTTTGCGGATACGCCATGTAAGTCCAGCCATTCTCCCCACGCCCACATCGGGAACATGAGCATCAATGTCCGGACTATCTGGTGCTGGATCAGCTGCGATATTTCGATGGCAGACGGCATCGTGAAATCATACGGGAAATCTCCAGGCATATCTGAAATATCTGCCGGCAGGTTGTTCATCATACGCTCCTGTATCGTTTCCGGGTCGCTGTTGTTCACAAAATCCGGGCTTATAAATTCCTCCGCCATATCCATCACCTCCTCAGTTCTACTTCCAGATCAAAATTTTCCCAGTATACGGCAAATACCGTGAATTTCACCTTCACCACAGACGGCTCCCAGGTAAATTCAAAATCTTCTACAGATTCTGTCCTGGGATTTACTTTCAACGCTTCTTCTATGGTTCTTTCTATCGCAAGCTCCACTGCATTTTCATCCGCCTCTTTCATGGCGTCTTCCATTTCTGTCCCGATATCGTTATCATAGGCAAGGCATGTATACCTCTCTGTGGCAACTGTTTTTATGCACCAGACCTTAAAGGCTTCCAGACCGTCGTTTCTCACCATAGCAAAAGAGGGACTTCTTACGAAATCCCCCTTCTCCAGATCCCATGCAACGGACGGTTTATAATCTACGTCATATTCTTCGTTCCCTTCTATGTACTCTGGGATTTCCACAACAGGGAACAGATTGTTATCTGGCATATCCCCCTCCTTCCTATGGCTTCAGGATAATATCGATCACGACTGCTGTGTTCTGCACCCAAGCAATAAGCACACGGTCTCCGGCTTTCAGGCTGCGCATTTTCTCTGGTATATACGCCTGTCCAGATCCTTCCGGAGTAGTAACATTGGTAAGGTATGCCCCGGCAGCTCCAAGGGACAACTGCCTGCAGATGCGGTAACTGCTTTTCGGGATCGCCTGTGGGAAAGAGTTCGGCAAAAGGGATCCATCGCCACGAACCTCAGCAATATCCAAAACAAGGGGCTTGTCTGCATGTTCGCTCATGCGCTTATCGAGTACGCTCACCATTTTGGCTATGCCGTCATTTCTTTCATATGCCATTTCCTTCCTCCTTTAATCAAAACTGCCATCATCTACCCATCCATATACGTGTGTCTCCGCCCAATTCAGCGTTTCCAGATGCCACGGATGCGCGCTTCCAGGGCTTGTATAGGTTATCTTTGCCTTTCCGGCAGATACGGAGTATCCCTGCGAAGAATCAGAGGCTACATAGTGCGTTCCTCCGTGGAAATTCACGGTATCGCCCACCTTGTAGTCTCCTTTGCCGGCATTCGTTCCGCTTTCCCCGCTCTCCGTTTTAAGCTTTGTCTTTTTCAGGTTCATGGACATTTCTTTCTGATCGCAGTCGTGGGTTATAGACAACACCTGGTAATATCCTTTCCCTGTGCTCATTTTCACATGGACGATATCACCTTTCCGGATCTCAGGGATGTCGGGGCTTACGATCTCTATTTCCTCTGTCGGCTCTCCATCCTCTTCCAAAGTTTCTTCAGCCGCCTTTTTCGCATCCTCGATGCTTTCATCCGTGCCTCTTATCAGGATTTCCTGGCGGATACCAAATTCCGTCTTGCCGTCAACGGTGGCCTCGATCGGTCTCCTCCCATCATCGTCCTCTTCGCCCAGTACTTTCACTCTTGTGACCATTCCAGCGGTGCTGATTCTGTGGGATACAGATGTAAGGTTCTCCGTTTCCTCAAAATGGTAAATCTGGGCGTTTTCGCCGATGCCAAGCACCTGCACATTTCCCTTCACGGACCGGATCACTGCATCTCCGCCGCCTTTCTTTTTCGCTTCTTTCAAAATGTCCTGTATAATGGAACCTAGCTTTTTATTTGCTTCTTTTGTAGCCCCATGCGTGACGTTTGGGCCGGTATATTTTGTCAGTTTCACGCCCCACCGGGACAAAAAATCAGATATCATCTGCCTGGTTCCTGTTCCGTCCGCGAAAAAGATGTTGTCTTTAGATTCCTGGAGATCATAAAGATTATCATAAACCTTTATCTTTAGAGGCTGGCTGCTGTTCTTCGCCGACGGGTTCCACTCCACGATACGCCCCCCCATGGCCTCTTTTGCTTCTCCATTGCCATATCTGTAGTAAAGGTATAC
>CALIZJ010000085.1 GCA_938028845.1 uncultured Blautia sp. | reverse complement strand
TTCTCCGCTATGCTGAGGGCATTAGACAGGGACAACTCCTGATGGATCATAGAAATGCCACGCTTCTGGGCCTTAACAGTATCAAAAGGAAGCAGGCTCTCTCCTTCAAATATCAGCTCCCCGGAGGTCGGTGCATATACCCCAAACAGTATATTCATCAGCGTAGATTTACCCGCACCATTTTCTCCTACAACCGCCAGGATCTCACCTTTTTTTATGTCAATGCTTATATCATTTAATGCAACAACTCCTGGAAATTTTTTTGTTACATTTTTTACGCTGTAAATAATATCTGTACCCATAGTTCACCTTCTGTTTTTAACAGTGGATGCACGAAACTGTGCATCCACCGTCTATTCATTCTTATTTAATCCGGAAAGTACTCGTTAATATTGTCCGGTGTGTATACGTCCATTGCAGTAAATGCGTTGCCTTCTACTTCAGGCTCTCCTGTTACAACCTGGTTGTAAGCAAGGATAACCGGGTCTGCGCCCTGGCCATATGGATCCTGGCCGATGCTGGCATTGATGATACCATCTTTCATATAGGAAACGATCTCATCTGTTGTATCGAAGCAAACCAGTTTGATCTGATCCTGCAGTCCAAGTTCCTGGATAGCCTTTGCTGCACCGTGAGGTCCGCCTGCTGTTACAAGGATACCTTTAAGGTCTGGGTTTGCTGTAATAAAGTTCTTTGCTGCTGTGTAAGCTTCGTCACCGGAGTCATGGTTTTCAACGTCACCAACGATCTCGATGCCTTCACATTTGCCAAGAGCTTCCTCTGCACCCTGACGGCGCTGCTCATGAGCGTATACATTGTAGTAACCTGTGATGATACCAACCTGGCCTTCTTCTCCGATCAGTTCAGCCAGAGTTTCACCTGCCAGAACACCAGCGTTATAAAGGTCCTGACCTACGAAAGCTACTCTTGTAGACTCTTTTTCTGTTTCAGAGTTAAAGGTATATACAGGGATTCCTGCTTTTGTAGCTGCATCGATAGCCGGCACGATAGAGTCAGCTACACCTACAGTACAGATTGCGTCGTAACCTTTGATCACACAGGTATTGATAGCTTCTGCAAACTGCTGTCCATCAAAATCATCAAATGTGATGATATCTACTGTACAGTTATATTTTTCGTCTGCAAGAAATTCTTTTACATCCTCAGCACCTTCTGTTACTGTAACCCAGAAGGGATTGTTCTGTACAAGAAGTGTAGCGATACGGATTTCTTCTCCTGTGTCGTTTTCTACTGGAGTGTAGTTAAATCCAGACTCTTCGGTTGCGCCTTCTTCAGTTGTTTCTTCTGCAGTTTCCTCAGTTGCCTCTTCTGTAGTTTCTTCTGTGGTTTCTTCAGTTGTCTCTGCAGTCTCTTCTGCTGCGGTTTCTTCTGCAGCCATTACAGTTGCCATGGAACCAACCATTCCAGATAATGCCAGACCTGCTGCCATTGTGGTACACAGTACCTTTTTCACTAGTTTGTTTTTCATTTTTCCTTCTCCTTTTCATTAATTTTTTATCTCATTACATTCAATACTTGCTTGAATGTACTAAGCTTTTTTTGTAGTTCTTACATGGTCGATCGTTACAGCAATGATAATTACAATACCGATTACGATAGTCTGCCAATAAGAAGAAATGCTTAAAAGTACGAATCCATTCTTTAATACACCCATGATTGCAGCGCCGATCAATGCCCCCCAAATAGAACCTTCGCCGCCAGTCATGGATACGCCGCCGATTACAACTGCTGCGATGGTATCAATATCGTATCCTACACCAAGAGTTGCGTCTGCACTGTATAAGTTTCCGGCTACAATGATTCCGCAGAACGCACACAGTACGCTGCAGATAATGTATACCAGTGTTTTGGTCTTTTTAAGCTTGATACCGGAAAGAGAAGCTGCTCTTTCGTTATTTCCTACTGCATAAATATTTCGTCCGGTCTGGGTACGCTCAGCAAAGATTGTACCAATGATGATACATGCAAACATGATGATAACACAGACAGGAACCGCTCCTATGTATCCGCTTCCCAGCAAAGCCAACGGCGTATCAAAGCTGATCGGCATACCCTTTGTCAGCAGAAGGATACATCCGGAAAGTACCTTTGACATTGCAAGTGTTACGATAAACGGAGGCAGATTCACCCATGTAATAAAGAATCCGTTTACCGCTCCGATCAAAGCACCTAAAAGCAGTACCAGGATCAGTACCAGAGGCCATGGAAGGTGCATATTTGTGATCATATGAGCTCCCATGGTAGCACTTAAACCTACCACGTAACCAACAGAAAGGTCGATACCTCCTGTGATCATAACCAGCGCCATACCTACAGAGATAATCCCGTATCTGGAAATCTGGCTAAGAACATTAAACACATTTGCCGTCGTTAAAAAGTATGGACTGGCGATACTCATAATTACAATCAGAATGATCAGACCCAGAAGGACACTGAACTCAGTTCTGGATGTCAAACGTTTTAAACTATCTTTCTTCATTTTTTCTCTTACCTGCCCTCGTTAAAATCTTTGATTGCCTGGAACATTGCAAGCATATTTTCTGCGGAAGTCTGTCCCTGAATATTATGTACCGTATTAAAAACAAATCCGCCGCCTTTATTGAAGAGTTTCAGTCTCTCTTTTACCTCATCGTAAACCTCCTGGGGAGTACCGAAAGGAAGGGTCTTCTGGGTATCTACACCGCCGCCCCAGAAAGTAAATTTGTCGCCCCATTTTTCCTTCAGCATCTTTCCATCCATTCCATAAGCAGATAACTGAACCGGGTTTAGAATATCTACGCCCATTTCATAGAAATCCTGCAGGAAAGTGGTGATCGCGCCACAGGTGTGATAGAAGGTTTTCCAATTGGTGTTTTCATGTACCCAATCGTTTATCTTCTTATAATATGGTTTATAAAACTCACGGAAGCTGTCCAGAGACATAAACGGACCGTTCTGTGTTCCGAAGTCGGTTCCTGAAATAATGATCGCCTGTATCTTATCTCCGCAAGCCTGCTTAAACAGTTTTGCATTTTCAAGAGCTACTTCTGTCTGATATTCATAGATCTCATGGATATAATCCGGACAAATCTGATGCGCCATCATAAAGTCCGGAATGCTTCTGATTCCTTTTGGCTCCTTTACATTCGGTCCCGGGATCATAGCGAAATCTCCAAGTCCTGCAAGTGCGCCGCCGCCGATCATTCCATAGCCTGTATTATTGTAAAAATAGTTACATCTGTCTTCGATTCTTCTCAGTTCGTCGTCCGTTAAAATTCCAAAGTCATCTTTAAAATCTTCACGTCCGCCTACTGTATCTTCGTCAAATTCAATGCTTCCCCGGTCCACATGGTCGAAAAAGTATCCATCTTTTGGCATCATGGATGCAGGCGGATAATTCATATCACCCTGTGCATATAAATAGGTATTTCCTTTTTCATCTACAGTGGTGTTAAAGTTTTCCGGAACCTCTACCTCAAGTCCTGACTGAAGTCTCCATGGCTTCCATCCTTTATTTTCAAAGCCGTACATTGTCATATTGTTGGTGATGTCTACCACATCGATTCCCAACGCTTCTCTTACATCTTCTTCTACCATTCCCAGAAGCTGCAGAGGCTCATTAATTTTAATCTTCCTCTCTTCCAGGCCCAGGGCAGTCCGCAGTTTTGCCAAAGCGTTTGCGTTGATTCCGGTAATGGTCGTAGCCCCCATGTCTACTACTACCTTATCTGGTTCCCGATGATTCAGCGTCTCAATTAATCGTTCTCTTGAAGTCACGATACACTCCTCCTTATGCTTTTCGTGTCCGCACACGAATTTGTCAATATAATTACTCCTTAGTCCATAAGGAGCAATATTATATACTATACTTTGTAACAATCGAAAGTTCTGTATGGTTTAATTCCTTTTCTGGTTTTTGATTCCAAAGAAGATATTTACCAAGAATATCTATCCCATCAAAGCCCTGTTTAAATGGATCCTGGCACACTGCCGCAATCACTTCCCCATTTTTCAAAGCTTTTCTGATACTCTCTGTCAGGTCAAAAGCAACTATTTTTAAATTCCTGCCACACTCCCGGATCGCCTGCAGTCCGCCTTCAATTCCGGCTCCTGCAAAACAGATGCCGTCCAGCTCTTTTTGCTTTCCCAAAAGAGTTTTTACCGCAGTATAAGAGATTTCGTCATTATCCTCATTTTCAATGATATCCGTAACCTCTATCCAGGAAAAATCTTTTTTCAGCGTTTCCAGTATTCCCTGTATCCGTCTCTCCACAGCCAGGTTCTTAACAGAACTTCCGATCACCGCATAGGTTTCTTTCTCCCTATTGCTGATCATTCCGATCAATCCTGCTGCAACGGACCCGCTTTTTTTATAACGGCATCCCACATAAGCCATGCGCTCGGAATCCAGTACATCTGAATTTATAGTGACAACCTCAATGTTTTTTCTCTTTAATTCAGATATCTTTTTTGCGATCTCAGGGGTATTAATAGGAGATAATACAATCCCGTTTACATGCTCTGCCGCCAGTTCATCTAAAAGCTGTATCTGCGTACCTGCATCATAACCTTTCATAGTCTTTATGGAACTTTGCATTCCAAATTCTGCCAGTTCCAACAGTGATGCCTGCACTCCTCTTATAACCTCCTGAAAGAACGGGTTCCCTTCTGAATTTAGAAGAACGCCTATCCTCTTGGTGTTATAACGGTTATCAGCTAAAGCCTTGGCAGCCGCATTGGGTTTATACCCGAGCTCGTCTGCGATCTTTTTTATTCTTTCCTGGACTTCCAGTCTGACTCCCGGACGGTTATTTAAAGCCCTGTCCACAGTTCCTCTGGATACGCCTGAAAGTTCTGCGATTTGTTTTATGGTTACTCTCATTCTGTTCTCCGTGTGCGCACACATTTCTTATATTCTCTGAATCTCTTTTGCTTTTGATAGTGTTAATTATAAATACCCAGTTCCAAAATAACAACAGGAAAACGAAAAAAAATATCAAATCGTTTTGATAATTTTTTAAAACATCTTATTGACTTCGTCTGTTTTGTTGTTCTTTCATGTTT
>CALIZJ010000084.1 GCA_938028845.1 uncultured Blautia sp. | reverse complement strand
TCCGTCTTGAATAGCCAGCCGTGAGGAAGGTGGGATGGGGCGGCGGACCTTGCGAGGCTTGGGAGATTTCTTCTGCGCCGCTTCGGTCCCTGAACGTCTGTCTGAGCGCAGCGAGTTATGCGAAGGGACCGATAATCGGCGAGCGCAGAAGAAATCCCCAAACGCAGCACCGTCCGCCGCCCCATCCCACCTTCCTCACGGCGTCCCCTTCAACCAACCACCCCCACACCACTCCAAGAAAGCGAGGCAAACCACCATGTTATACGTAAAAAACCTAAAAAAATCCTACCTTGTAGGCAAAAAATCATACCCTGTCCTAAAAGACATCACCCTCTCCGTAGCCCAAAAAGAATTCGTAGCGGTCATGGGTCCCTCCGGCTCCGGAAAAAGCACCCTTTTAAACTGCATCTCCTGCTACATCCCCTTCGAGGAAGGAAAAATCACCTTGGGCGGCCAGGAGCTGAAAGGAATGAATGAGGTACAGCTTGCAAAGGTGCGGAACGAAAAACTTGGCTTTGTATTTCAGGATTTCATGCTCTTAGACGGACTGACTATAAGAGAAAACATCCTGGTTCCCAGGATCATCCAAGGCAGTGTAGACAAAGAGGCGGAAAAACGCGCCGACCATCTCATCAGTCTCTTTGGCATTGACCATATCGCCGATAAATATCCAGCGGAGGTCTCCGGAGGGGAACGCCAGAGAACGGCTGTTGCGCGAAGCCTGATCAATCATCCCCTGCTGATCCTGGCAGATGAACCCACCGGAAACCTGGACAGCAAATCCAGCCGCACCGTCATCGAATCTTTTGAAAACGCGAAAAAACAAATGGGCGCTACCATCTTCATGGTAACTCATGACAGCTTTTCCGCCTCCTTTTGCGATAAAGTGATTTTATTAAAGGATGGCTGTGTATATCGTCAGCTTAATAATCCCGGAAACCAGAGAGAGTTTCACGACATACTCTTAAACGCCATCCGTGAGATGAGCCGGGAGGATGATTGATACAGACTTTCCATTCCCTGGCAAAATCTTATCTTTTCCAGGTGAAATTTCTCAAAACAAATAACTCAAAGTAAGAAAAGGGCAGTGTAAAGCGAAGTTGACACTGCCAGAGACTACGAGGAGGTAACTTATATGAACCTATCATCTTTAGAACGAAAACTGCAAAAAGCAGACCGGAAACAGGCGGTGCTCTATCTGTTCTGCAATTTTGTTTCTCTCATGCTGATCACCGCCTACTCTGCCATGATGCTTTCCCCTACGGTACAGAATATCTTTCCCGAAGGCGGGGACAGCCGAAAGCAGATGTACGCTATCTTCGTCCTTGCCCTTGTGGGCTGCATAGTCTTTACCATTTATGCGTCCACTTTATTTTTCCGGAAAAAATCCCGGCAGCTTGGGATTCTCATGGCCCTTGGGGCGTCCAGGCGCCGTCTGGCTCCGGGACTCTTTTATGAAGTGCTTGCTTTAAGCTGTTCCTCATCGATCGTGGGAATATTGGCCGGAGTTCCGCTGGTGCTTCTTCTCTGGCAGATCTTTCGGACTTTTCTTGTAAACAGTGAGGAAATGGCTCTGTCCCTTGACTTTCGCTTCCTCTTGGTTTCTGCCGGGCTGTTTTTAGTAGTAACTGTTTTTGCCTGTATGCTGGCTTTTTTCTATCTGCGGCGTACTAATATCATAGATGTAGTTCAGGAAGAGCATAAAAACGAGCCGGTAAAAGAGCTGGGAAGCTGGTGCGGGCCTGTGGGAATCCTGCTTTTAGTGGGCGGCGCCATCTTTGGCTATTACGCAGGGTCTATTTATCAGGCTGTCTTCCATAAATTTTCTCCAGCCTGGGTGAATCTGGCTTATCTTCCTGTGTTTATCGGCCTTTATATGATCATGCTCCACACAGTTGTCCATGGCTGGATTTCCCGCAAAAAGAATCCTTATAAAAACATCATTGCCAGAAGTATGATGAAATTTCAGGGAAAACAGACAGTAAACAGCCTTCTAGTAAGTACCGTCCTCATTGCCGGAGGCTGCTTTGCTATTTTTTATATTCCTATTCTAAGCGCCAGCAGTCTTTCAGAGGCAAACAGCCGCCTTTATGACTATGGGTTCCATTACCGGGCAGATCAGACTCTCCCAGACCAGGACGAGATCACCCAAATGGCAGACAGGTATGATGTAGCTATTTCTGATTGGATCAGACAACCTTATATCACCCTTGGGATAGATGGAAATACCATGGTTGAAAAAGAGGACGGAAGCTTTTATTATGAATACCGGGAAATGCTGCAGGAGGTCAAATGTCTTTCTGAGTCCTCCTACAATCAGATCACCGGACAGAACGCGGACATTCCTGCCGGAAGCTTCTGTTCTATAACCAATGATGAAGAAACCGGAACCTATTGGGTCAACTCCAGTGATTCTGTTTTTACTAATCCTAAGACTTTAGATAAGCTTTCTCTTAAATTTGACGGATACCTGCACTTTGGTATGCTTACAGACCAGATTGGATACTATGTGCTGGACGATGAGGATTATGCGGTTTTGTCCCAGGAACTCTCGCCTGACTGGAAAGGAGAACTGGTATATTTTAATGTAAACGGGGAAGATAATTATCAATTTGCCGCTCAATTATATCATACGATTATCGCTTCTTTTGACAAGGACTGCCTGACTTCTGTATATTACAACAGAATTGAAGAAATGAATGCAAAGCTTAAAGGAACAGAAACGGAGTATTTCGGCTCCCTTGAACAAAATGATATGTCCAATTTAAGTCCGGACGCCTCGGATTTTCGTCTGTACTGGGCTTATATGCCGAAATTCCGCATTTTGACTGTCAATGATTTTATGCAGACCTTTTCCGTATTTCTTATGACCTTTTTATTTATCTGCATCATCTGCCTTACGGCGGCTATGGTCATCGGCTATACCAGATGCCAGACCATCGCCCTTAATAACCGTTATGTATTTGACGATTTAAAGAAGCTTGGAGCCTCTCCTTCTTTCCTTATGAAGGAGCTGCGCCAGCAATGTCAGAATGTATTCCGTATTCCTGTCATTATCGGAATGTCCGCCATGTCCTTCTTATATGGACTGATACTTTTTGCCAACGATGGAAAATTTACCATGACCGAGATCCGGGGCTTTATCCTCTGCCTGGGAATCATCCTCATCCTGGCAGCGCTGTTTTACGGAGTGTATACGCATACGATACACAGGATCAGCCGGCAGTTGGAAATAAAGTAACCCCAAAACCACGCTTTTCATTTTATGTCATTCAATGAAACACTAAGGGTTAGATTCCATCTAGGAGTCTAACCCTTAATAACGCTTACCTTAATAACCTTGCCCATGACCGGCAATGCTTTTTATTGACTCTTCTTTCTCACCAGCTCTATGGCTTCTTTTCCAGTGAGATGATCGATCGTCATTTCCAGCATACAAAGAGTCTTCCAATCCCTTTCGATTTCCTTCTCGCGGCTGTCCGCACTTTCCTCAGGCGCGTATTTAACAGCAAGCTTTTCTATAGCGGCTCGCATTTCCTCTGGTTCTTTCATGATCCTTATCTTTCCAAATGCGATCACACTGCGAAAATAGGTAGTAAATTCCTCCGGAATGATTTCGTCCTGGTCGATCACACAGAAAGAGGCTTTTTCATTTCTTTTTATGGCGTCCAGCTTATGTCCTGCTTTTGCACAGTGAAAATAGATTTTTTTCTTATCCCCGTCATAAATATAGCTTAAAGGCACTGCATAGGGATACCCTCCCTCTCCGTACAGTGCAAGGACTCCAGAAGTCCCCCGTTCCAATACAATGGAACATTCCCTCTCCGGCAGATTTTGTTTTTTTCTTCGCATTTCCCGAAACATATTGTCCTCCTGTATTCTGCTGGCCGTATGTAACTATCTTTCTTTTAGAAACATGGTCTCACATATTTCTTTTCCTGTTTTTGTTACAAAAATCCGCTGCAGTGCATTTTTAATCCCCTCTCTGGAAACAGAATCTTCATATAGATTCACCAGAAAATCCGCCTCCAAAAGAATCTGATAATCCATTCCATCCACATTCTGGTAAGTATGGTGATGGCCTACCAGATAGCAGACTCTCTCAATGATTTCCCCAGGACATCCCGCTTCCATCAGCAAATCCTCTGCCGGTTTCGGGCCTTCCTGCTCCTGAAGCATTCCATCGCAGCGGCCGTATTTTTCTTCTGCTGGCCGGATTCCTATATCATGCACCAGGGCCGCTGTTTCCAGGATAAGCTGTGTATGCTTATCCAAGCCTTCACATTCCCCAATGTATTTGGCAAAGCTGTGTACCTTTAGGAAATGCTGGATCCGTCTGGGGTCTCCCTGGTCATGCCGGATCATTTTTTCTATTACTTTATTTATCATGCTGTCACGCCCCTTTTCTTTTTTAGTATGCCGGCGTATTCCTATCCAATCTGACAATACCGAATATGTCAGGCCCGTACGCCAGGCATTTGCCAGTCTCCTTTCCCTAGCGGAAGGACTGGAATGCACCTGAGGAAAATTATAGCATATTTAAAGTCGGACTTCACTATTTAGAATTGTTATTTCCCCATACATTCATACTCTTTGCACTCTTTCCCTTAGCTTTTGCGCAGAAGTGCAGAAAAAGGGTGCGGCACGCCCACGGAAAAACCGCGGGCGCG
>CALIZJ010000083.1 GCA_938028845.1 uncultured Blautia sp. | reverse complement strand
CATGAGGACCAGGCAATAGAAGATTTTAAAAAGCTGAACGACCAGTTAAGAGACAGCGCTGATAAAGCAAACCGTTATTCTAATCTTCTTATGCCGATCAATGCAAATATCGGAAATTTAAGCTATGTGCTGTGCGCTGTGATCGGCGCTCTTTTGGCCCTGCCGGCAGGAAGCAGTGTAACAGTAGGAACGGTCATTGCCTTTGTAGGACTGAATAAAAACTTTAACCAGCCGATTACCCAGATCAGCCAGCAGATGAACTTTGTGGTTATGGCTGCAGCAGGAGCCCAGAGGGTATTTGCCCTTATGGACGAGAAGCCGGAGGAGGATCACGGCTATGTAGAGCTTGTGAACGCCAAGGAAAATCCGGACGGAACCGTGAGTGAGTCTCCTGTACGGACAGGTTTATGGGCATGGAAGCATCCTCATAGGGCAGAGGGGACTGTGACCTATCAAAAGATGGAAGGCGGTATTGTTTTTGACGGAGTTGACTTTGGGTATGACGATGATAAGATGGTGCTCCATGATATTAAGATGTATGCCCAGCCCGGACAGAAGATTGCCCTTGTAGGTTCCACCGGAGCGGGAAAAACAACCATTACTAATCTGATCAACCGTTTCTATGATATTCAGGACGGAAAGATCCGTTATGACGGAATCAATATTAATAAGATTAAAAAGCCGGATCTGAGACGATCCCTTGGAATGGTGCTTCAGGATACCCATTTGTTTACCGGAACCGTGATCGACAATATCCGTTACGGAAAGCTGGACGCTACAGATGAAGAATGTATCGCGGCGGCGAAATTGGCCAATGCGGATAGTTTCATCCGCAGGCTGCCGGACGGATACCAGACCGTTCTTACCGGAGACGGAAGCAACCTAAGCCAGGGACAGAGGCAGCTTCTCGCCATTGCCAGAGCGGCTGTGGCAGATCCGCCGGTGCTGATCCTGGACGAGGCTACCTCGTCTATTGACACCAGGACAGAAGGCCTGGTGCAGGCAGGTATGGATGCCCTGATGAAGGGAAGGACTACTTTTGTGATTGCCCACAGGCTTTCCACCATTAAAAATTCAGACTGCATCATGGTCATGGAGCAAGGCCGGATCATTGAGCGGGGCAGCCATGACGAGCTGATCGCCGCGAAAGGAAAGTATTATCAGCTGTATACAGGAAACTTTGCGGCGTAGGATGAACCGCGTCAATAAGAAAGGAACAGGCAGTTCGTATAAAATATACCAATACGGGATTTGGGAATGATATAGGTATAAGAACAGACGGTGCGCTGGCAAAAAGCGCTGCCGTCTTTTTTTTACCGAATCAGGGAAGCACCGTGCTTATTGTTTGTTGCAATAGGAAGCAGGAGTGGGTATTGCGAATATCCGCTTGACTAAAAGCCCGTCCGCTTTCGGGCGGTGATTCAACGAAAATTCCTCACAGAATCTTCACAGGTAATTTTAAGTTTATTTAAGGTAAACCCTTTATACTACAAAAGCAGCAAAAGAGAAAAAAGAACTGAGTATAAGAGTATAAATGGAAGGGAGCCCATCATTATGAAACGAAAATATGTTGCTATACTGTTGACTGCTATGTTGTGCAGCGTACCTTTTTCTGGCTGGTCTGTACAGGCAGAGGAAACAGAAAATACCCAGGAAGACATATCTGATACAGAGGAAGCGGAAGCTGCTTCTGAAGAAGAAAATACGGGAGAAAATACGGAGATGCCGCAGAGAATGGAAATAGAAGAAGACGCTGTGTACGGGGAGGTGGTTTCCGTTTCTGAGAATTCAGTGACCATCAATGTGGGAACACTTGCGGAAAACGGGGAGGAGCCGTCCGAGGACACAAATTCGCAGACAGAGTCTTCCTCTGAGGGCGCTTCCCAGGAAGAGGACCAAGACAGCGCCGCTGCCCAAGAACCGGCAGAGGGGGAAAACCCCTCGGAAGGAGAAGAGCCTTCTATGCTGGAATTATCTGGTGAGCAGCAGGAGATAGGAATTACAGAAAATACTGTCTTTACTAGAATAAACATGGGCCAGCCAGGCGGCCAGGGCGGAGAGGCTCCTGAAATGCCGGAAGGAGAGGAAGGAGAAGCCCCCGAGATGCCTGGAGGAGAAGGCGGAGAAGCTCCTGAGATGCCGGAAGGAGAAGACGGAGAGGCTCCTGAAATACCGGAAGGAGAAGACGGAGAGGCTCCTGAAATGCCAGAAGGAGAAAATGGGGAAGCCCCTGAAATGCCGGAGGGAGAAAATCCGGATGCAGACCTTACCTGGGAGGATATTCAGGAGGGTGATACAATAGCGGCAGTGGTGGACGCGGACGGAAATGCGGAAACGATCTATCTTTTGTCAGGAAATATGGGCCAGCCGGGCGGCGGGCAGATGGGAGGAGGCGCCCAGGCGGTGGACAGCTATGACGCGGCTGTAAGTTATACCGAAGATACAGAAACAGATGGGGAAACCTATGCCTCCTCAGAAACAGATGAGAATGCAATCCTGGTGTCTGAGGAAGCAGAAGTTACCATTAAAAATGCGAGCATTACGAGGAGTTCAAGCGACAGCACCGGAGGGGATACCTCGAGCTTTTATGGAGTGGGAGCCGCTTTGCTTACGACCTCGGGAAGCGCTTATATTTCTGACAGCACAATAGAAACGGACGCGGCGGGAGGCGCAGGCTTGTTTGCTTATGGGGAAGGCACTGTTTATGCTGCGGATACAACGATTTCTACTGCTTTGGATACTTCCGGAGGCATCCATGCGGCAGGAGGCGGAACCTTTTATGCCTGGAATCTGACCGTGGATACTCAAGGAGAATCCTCAGCAGCCATCCGCAGTGACCGGGGCGGAGGGACTATGGTGATAGACGGAGGAAGCTATACATCCAATGGCATCGGTTCCCCGGCGGTTTACTGTACAGCGGACATCGCGGTGAATGGTGCCGGGCTTACGGCAAACGGTTCCGAGGCGGTCTGTATCGAAGGCCTGAATTCTCTGCACCTTTATGACTGCCAGCTTACAGGAAATATGGGAGAGGACGAACGAAACGACTGCACTTGGAATGTGATCCTTTATCAGAGTATGTCAGGGGATTCCCAGGTGGGAAACAGTACCTTTGAGATGAGCGGAGGAACTCTTACCGCAGAAAACGGAGGAATGTTTTATACCACAAATACAGAGAGCACGATCACTTTGTCAAATGTAGAGATCCAGTATTCTGCAGACAATCCCTTCTTTTTACAGTGCACCGGAAATAATAACCAGAGAGGCTGGGGAAACAGCGGAGCAAACGGGGCTGACTGTCTGTTTACTGCCTTAAGTCAGGAAATGCAGGGGGATATTATATGGGACAGTATCAGTAATCTTGATCTGTATCTCACGGAAGGCAGTATTTTAGAAGGCGCTGTGCGCAATGATGAAACCTGGGCCGGTGAAGGCGGAGACGGGTACTGCAGCGTTTATATCAGCGAAGATTCCACCTGGAGAGTGACCGGGGACAGTACGCTGACGAATCTGTACTGCGCAGGGTCTATCGTGGATGAAAACGGAGAAACGGTGACGGTAGAGATCGGAAGAGCGTCGTGTAGGGAAAGAGTG
>CALIZJ010000082.1 GCA_938028845.1 uncultured Blautia sp. | reverse complement strand
TCTTCCGATCTGATCGGAGGTCGTCTTTAATCCGTATTCCTCTGCAATGTCGCTTCGCACAGCAATGGCAAAGGTATTATTAAAGCCATACAGGCCTACCCAGGTCATATCAAAGTTTTCTTCATATTCTTCTTTCAGCTTTTCAAACATTTCGTCGTCATCTACTTCGTCAGCCTCATGATCCAAAACCATGACCCAGCCGCTGGAAGTATACTCCGGATAAAGGTCAAATTCGCCTTTTTCCATGGCAGGCTGGATATTGCTGGTACCGCCGCCGATTCCTTTGGTAATTTCCGCCTGGTAATCTGTTTCGTTTTCAATAACCAGCTTTAACATTTCTCCAAGAATATACTGTTCTGTCATAGGCTTTGTGGCAATCTGAAGAGACTCTTTATCCGCCTCTGCTTTTACTTCCGTAACGCTTCCATAGCCTGCGTTGGCAATAGTGATCACACCTGCCAGCAATAAGGTAATCAATCTTTTCTTCATTTTAAAAACTTCTCCTTTTCTTTAGTTTTTTCTCTACTTTTCCCAGCAGTAAGTCGCTGACCAGCGCCAGAAGAGCGATCAGCAGGCTTCCGCCAAAGGTAAGGGCTGTATTGTAAATGGTAATTCCTCTGTAAATGGCAACGCCAAGTCCGCCCGCTCCAATAAAAGAGGCAATCGCGGCCACGGAGATCGTCATGACCACCATATTCCGCACGCCGGCTATGATCACGCCCATAGCCAAAGGCAGCTTGATCTTTACCATGATCTGGAATCTAGTACTGCCCATTCCTTCGGCAGCCAGAATGATCTCTTCGCTGACGCCCCGGATACCGGCGTAGGTATTTCGTATCATAGGCATGATCCCGTAAATGGTAAGCGCCGCCACTGCCGTCTTATTCCCGATCCCTATAAACGGGATCAACATTCCCAGCAGGGAAATAGAGGGAATGGTATAAAACACATTGGCAATCCCTAAAATAACCGGCGCGACTTTATCATATTCTGAGATTAACATTCCGATCAAAAGCCCGATCACCCCTGCCAGGATGACGGCCGTTGCCGACAGACCGATATGCTGCAGGACCAATTCAAAAAACCAGTCTTTTCTTTCCACATAAATTTCGGCTACTTCTTTAATCAGTTCCAAAGCTTTTCCTCCTGCTTTCTCTTACTGGTGAATTTTCCGAACCGCGTCTGCCGGACAGGCTTCCTGACAGGCTCCGCACTGGAGGCAGTGTACCGGATTGATCTTGTAGGCATTGTTCGCTCCAAGGGTGATGCACTTTTGAGGACAAACACTTAAGCAGGTTCCGCAGGATGTACAGTTTGCCATGATCTCATACCCGGCCTGCTCTTCCTCCACTCCATAAGAGAAAGATTCCCGGTTAATGGGATAATGGAGCAGATCAAACCATTCTCCGTATCCTTCGTATATAAGAAACGCATCCAGGATATATCTGGTATCTCCCGGATATACCTCGTTCATACCCGGATTTTGCTTAAATACTTCGTCCACCCACTTTTTCTCTACCTTTTTTACTTTACCATTAAATTTCAAAGACTGGCAATCCGGACACATTGCGCTTAAGGCTATTTCTCCCGTTTCCACAAGCTGCTTGTAAAAAGGCTTTCCCTTGGCTGTGACGATATACATGCCTTCGTCTGCAGCGATCATCACATTTATGATCCGGCTGCGGGGATGGCCTTCCCCGTCTACTGTTCCCGCTGATGCAATTTTAACGTTACGAAACAGATCCACATATTTTCTTGCTTTCTCGTTCATTTTATCTTTCCCCTTTTAATGTAATAATCATTGTTACATCTAGAAGTATACATCCATCCCTTTTAAATGTCAATAGTTTTGTCATAATTTTTTTTATTCCGCCAAAACCCTCCCAGCCCTTTCCTTCAAAAATAAAAATCACGGAAATCGGAAATTCCGATCCGTGATTTTTACAACGCCCTAAGGCACTCTTTTTACATTAAATACATAATCTGCCCGGTTCTTCCCCGTTCTCTTCCTCAACGCCGCGCAAAAACGGCGCTGTCATACTGCATCCAGCCTGCAATATGCCTGTATACTGAGAATTTATCAGTCGGCAAGATTAAACGCATCGTGTACAGCATTCATAGCCCTGACTCCGTCTTTCGCATCGATCAGGACAGTAATGCGAATCTCTGAGGTGGAGATCATATTGATGTTTACGCCTTCATTATACAGGCTTTCAAACATCTTCGCAGCAACTCCCGGATTGCTCATCATACCTGCTCCCACGATGGAAAGCTTCGCAATATTCCTATCAGAGTGGATCTCCTGATAGCCAAGACGCGCCTGGTTTGCCTCCAGTATCGCCACAGCTTCATCCAGGTCGTCTCCGTTTACGGTAAAGGAAATGTCTTTCTTTCCTGCCCGTCCAATGGACTGAAGGATAACATCCACATTGATATTTTTCTTTGCCAGGGTATCAAACAGCTTAAATGCCATTCCCGGCACATCCTTGATCCCGATAACTGCGATCCTTACCGCCTCTGTATCTAAAGCGACTCCGCTTATTAACATTCTCTCCACTGTGACTTCCTCCTTTACGACGGTTCCCTCACTATTATTTAAACTGGAGCGTACCACAAGGGGAACTCCGTATTTCTTTGCCATTTCCACAGAACGGTTGTGAAGCACGCCGGCTCCTAAAGTAGCCAGGTCGAGCATTTCATCATAGGTGATCTCTTTTAATTTTCTGGCGTTTGGAACCTTTCTGGGATCAGCTGTATAGACTCCGTCCACATCTGTATAGATTTCACAGGCATCCGCATGCAGCGCTGCCGCCAATGCCACAGCCGTGGTATCCGAGCCGCCTCTTCCTAAAGTCGTATAATCGTCATATTTATCCACTCCCTGGAATCCGGTGACAATGACAATCCTGCGCCCGTCCAGTTCCCGCCTGATCCGTTCCGTATCGATTCTCTTAAGCCTTGCATTCCCGTGAACGCTGGTGGTATGCATGGCGACCTGGAACGCATTTAAAGACACCGCCGGAACGCCCAGCTTATTCATAGCCATGGCCATCAGCGCCACAGACATCTGTTCCCCAATGGTAAACAGCATATCCATCTCCCTTTTCGGCGGTTTTTCATTAATATCCTGTGCCATGGAGATAAGTTCATCCGTATATTTTCCCATGGCAGAGAGGACAACAACTACGTCATTGCCCTTTTTATACTCTTCGATACATCTGTTGGCAACGTTAAAGATACGTTCTTTATTTGCCACAGAGGTACCGCCAAATTTTTTAACTACCAGCATAGTTTCCTCCTAAATGTAAGCCATCTAAGCCAAAGGGCAGGTCTTATAAAAACCGGCACGCACAGCTTTCCTTCAGACGGCTTCCTATTTTTCCCCCACATGACCGGAAAACAGATGCCCCATCAGATCCCATCCATGTGCGATCCTGTTTCCGCTTTCTTCGGCTTCCTTTTCGTTATAGCTCCATGTGTGATCCCCAGGAGCGGTACTGTCATACAAAAGATAGGGCACCGGCTCTGCCACATGGGTGCGCACCTGGATAGGGGTAGGGTGATCCGGCAGGATCAGCATCCGGTATGGTTCCCCAGAAGCATCCAGTCCCTCTTTCACCAGGCGGATCACTCTCTCATCCAGATATTCAATGGCCTGGATTTTCTTTTCCACACTGCCCTGATGTCCCATTTCATCTGGTGCTTCTACGTGAATATAAGCAAAATCATAGCCTTTTTCTGTCAAAGCCTCCACCGCAGCTTTGGCTTTTCCTTCATAGTTGGTATGCAGACCTCCGTTTGCGCCTTCCACGATCATCCGGTCCATACCAGCTCCTACTGCGATTCCCTTCAGCAGGTCCACAGCGGAGATCATCACGCCTTTTTTGTGGTAGATTTCCTCAAAGGAGTCAAGGGCAGGCTTCGTTCCGGCACCCCAGAACCAAAGGCTGTTTGCCGGCCTTAAGCCCTTTTTCTTTCTTTCCAGGTTTAACGGATGCTCTTTTAAGATTTCATAGCTTCTCTCCTGCATATGGCGAAGCACTGCATCCTGGGGCAGATATTCTCCGATCTTTCTGGTAAGGATATCGTGGGGCGGCGTCAGTTCCAGTACCTGTCCTTTATCCCAGATCATACAATGCCGATAGCTGGTTCCCGTATAAAAGCGATAGGTTTCATTCTCTATCTCCCTACATACCGCCTGCAAAAGGATCTGCGCATCCTGGGTGCTGATCTCATCAGAACTGTGATCCAGGATCGTCTGCTCCTCATAAGGAAGATCCTCTTCTGACAAGGTGACAAGATTACACCGATAAACCACATCGGTATCTTTCATATCCACGCCTATACTAAGCGCCTCCAGGGGAGAACGGCCTGTATAATATTTTTTCGGATCATAACCCATTACGGAAAGGTTCGCCGTATCGCTTCCAGGCGCCATTCCCTCCGGAATGGTGGCTACCATGCCGATCTCTGATTTTTTTGCCAACGCATCCATGACAGGGGTTTTCGCTGCCGAAAGGGGAGTGCCCCCCTTAAGCTGCTCCATTGGCCAGTCTGCCATGCCATCTCCTAAAACTACCACATACTTCATAATCTCCTCCAAACACCTGCGTTCTCAGTCTTTTACACGTATCATTGCCTTTATGCTGCCATTGAGCTTTTGGGCTTTTTCTTTATATTCTCCCTGCTTCATCTCCTCTGTGATAAAAGCAAATTCGCCAGGAAGGTTTTTCAGGTTTACCACCTTTACGTTTCCAAAGACTTTCTCTACATCCTCCACCGTAGTGCCCTTTACTCTTACAAAGAATCTGCCCTTTACGTCTTCCAGCTCCATAAGCTTAAGGGGCCTGCTGGTCCAGTTTGTCATAATATTCCTGTGCAGGTGTCTGGCTTCATCCACCACATCCGCTACGACTGCGCTTGCAGTGGGAAGTTTTCCGGCGCCGCTTCCGTAAAACATAGCGTCGCCCAGCACATTTCCGTGTACAAAAATGCCGTTAAATACATCATTGACACTGTATAAGGGGCTCTCCTGCCCGATCAGGAAAGGCGCTACCATTGCATAGAAAGAATCCTCGCCGATCTTACGGCTTGTAGCCAGAAGCTTGATGGTCATGCCAAGTTCTCTGGCGTATTCCATATCCTCTGGGGTAATCTTGGTAATGCCTTCTGTATATATATCTTCATAATTCAAAAATTTTCCATAGGCAAGGGAAGATAAGATCGCAATCTTACGGCAGGCATCATAGCCTTCCACATCTGCCGTAGGATCTGCCTCTGCATATCCCTTTTCCTGGGCTTCTTTTAAAACAGCCTCAAATCCGCACCCTTCTGTGCTCATCTTATAGAGCATGTAGTTGGTGGTTCCGTTTAAAATACCGGTGATCTCATCGATCTCGTCTGCTGTCAAAGAAGAATTTAAGGCGCGGATAATAGGAATTCCGCCTCCGCAGCTTGCCTCGAATAAGAAATTGATATCTTTTTCCCTGGCAATCTCCATCAGTTCCGGTCCGTATTTGGCTACCAGCGCTTTATTGGAAGTGCACACGCTTTTTCCAGCCATAAGCGCCCTTTTTACAAAAGTATGCGCCGGCTCTATACCGCCCATGACCTCCACGATGATCTCTACTTCCGGGTCATGGATGATGGTCTCGTAGTCGTGTACCAGGATCTCCTGCACAGGATCTCCCGGGAAATCCCGCAGGTCTAATACATATTTAATGCGGATTTCTTCTCCTGCCCGTTTATTTATGCTCTTATGGTTTGTGTTGATCACTTCCACCACACCGCTTCCTACGGTGCCGTATCCTAAAACTGCTATATTTATCATTTTTTCCTCCATCCGGCGCACTCCCTGCGCCCTCCAGGCTGCCTTGGAAATTCATTCCAAGCGCTTACTCCCTGCCTAAAATTTTAAGGTAATGTATACCGCTGCTCTGTTCGATCGTCTCTACCATTGCCTCCGCGTCTCCCTCACCGGGAAGGATATCCACACTAAGGGTAAGGGTTGCCACGCCGTTAATGGGAATACTCTGATGGATCGTCAGGATATTTCCGCGAAAACGGGCGATCGTGGTAAGCACATTGGACAAGAGACCCGGTTCATCGTCCATCTGGATGATAAAGGTGATAGTTTTCCCCTTCGCCTCTTCGTGAAAGGGAAAAATATCATCCTTATATTTATAAAAAGAACTGCGGCTGATACCCGTAAGCTCGGCAGCCTCCTGCACGGTAAGCGCCTTTCCGGAATCCAGAAGCTTTTTCGCCTCCACTACTTTTAAAAGTACTTCCGGTACTGCTCTTTCTCTTACAACAAAATATTTTTTCTTATCTGCTGTTCGTTCCATATCTTCCCTTTCTGTCCGCTTTGTAAAGACACTTGTTTCTCCACGAAAGATATGTTACCATACATAAAAAAATACTTCAAGTTCTTTTTCAGATACTTAAGAATTCTGCGCAGGATTTTTGGAAAGGGCGATCCATTTTAAATAGGCATTGATAAAAATGTCGATTCCGCCGTCCAGGACTGCGTCCACATTTCCGGTTTCCTCATTGGTTCGGTGATCTTTTACCATTGTATAAGGCTGCATAACATAAGAACGGATCTGATTTCCCCAGCCGATCTCCGTCACTTCTCCCCGGATGCCGGAAAGCTTTTCTTCTGCTTCCTGCTGTTTTAACAGGTACAGTTTTGCTTTGAGCATCTGCATAGCCTTATCCTTATTCATATGCTGGGAACGTTCATTCTGGCACTGTACCACGATTCCTGTGGGGAAGTGCGTAATGCGGATAGCCGATGAAGTCTTATTAATGTGCTGTCCGCCAGCACCGCTGCTTCGGTAGGTATCGATACGGATATCGTCGTCATTGATCTCCACATCCAGATCCTTTTTAATATCCGGCATAACATCACAGGATACAAAGGAAGTCTGGCGCTTTCCCGCTGCATTAAATGGAGAAATACGCACCAGTCTGTGTACGCCCTTCTCGGATTTCAGATAACCATAAGCATTTTCTCCGTTTACCTGGAAGGTCACAGATTTAATACCTGCCTCTTCCCCATCCAGATAATCCAGGACTTCCATACTGAAGCCTTTCTGATCCACCCAGCGGCTGTACATGCGGTAAAGCATGCTGCACCAGTCGCAGGCCTCTGTACCGCCTGCTCCGGCGTTCAGCTTTATGATGGCGTTTTCACTGTCGTACTCTCCTGAAAGGAGGGTCTTCACACGGATAGCGTCGAAATCCTTCTGGAAAGTATCCAGCATTTCCTGGATTTCCGGGATCAGATCCGGATCGTTTTCCTCATATCCCATTTCGATCATAGTCTCCATGTCTTCCATCTGAGAAGTAAGATTCTGGTAGGTTTCTATGTCGTCTTTTAAACTCTTTAATTCTTTCATTTTCATCTGGGAAACTTCTGCATTGTCCCAGAAATCCGGCGCTTCCATTTCGCGCTCTAATTCTTCAACCTTCTGCTCTTTATTAGCCAGGTCAAAGTGAATCCCTCACTTCCACTAATGGTTCTGTGTACGTCGCAAGAATGCTCTTGAACTGGTCTAATTCAACCATAGCTTCACCTTCTTTCTTATATTTTCCTTATATCAGGGTTGAAAATACACAGCTGCCCGAAATTAGGGCAGTCGGCAAATAAAATTATTCAATGTATACAATAGCATAATGGAAAAGAAATTACAAATGAAATCGTGGATAATTCATCGTGTCTTTCTGGCGTCTCAAGTGGATATTCGCAATGTCCATTTATAATACTTCATAAGAATATTCCGAATATAAAACCGGATTATTTTAGTTATGGATTAGAGCCGAAGAATATAGTATAATGAAACAAATTGAGGGAAGAGACAGAGGCTGGACGGAGGTGATTTTTTGAAAAGTTACTATGAAATCCTTGGAGTGGACAGAGAAGCTTCTCAGGAAGAAATCAAAGCCGCTTACCGAAAACTCGCCAAGAAATACCATCCTGATTCCGGAAACGAAGATGAAGCAATACGTGAGAGATTTCTGGAGATCCAGGAAGCATACGGAGTACTTTCAGACCCTGAAAAAAGAAAAATGTACCACTATTACGGCCATGAAGCATATAGAAAAAGCTATCACGCCCAGTATTCTTATGCAGACTCTGCTGACACTGAAACAGGTCACTGTGGAAACTGCGGGTACGGAAGGAAAAAGCCTTCTGAAGACGAAGGGCCTCCGCCCCAGTCTGTGCGCATCGCTGTATGGCTTGAACTGGATGAAACATTACGTGAAGTGGTTAAAGACGCCTATTACACAGAAAGAAATGCAAGCTCAGCTTCTGTGAACCATCCGGCAGAAAAAAGCTGGAAGTTTCAAGTAAAGATACCCGCCGGATCCTACGATCACCAGTTTTTCGTCTTAGAGGATGTGATCTGCAGCGGAGAGGACTTCCTGGAGTATCAGAGGAAACATAATCCAGATAAATTATACACCATTATTATCCTTTTAAGAGAAAAACCAGGTTTTATCCGCCAGGGATATCATCTGTATACTGACTGTAACGTGGATTTCCACATCCTTGTCCTGGGAGGCACGATAAAAGTTCCGGGAATTTCCGAGGAAATCCTGGTAGATATTCCGCCCGGCACCTCTTTAGAAAGAAAGCTCCGCCTGGTAAATCACGGCCTGATCCGGCCGAAAAAAATGGGCGGACGGGGAGATTTGTATGTAAAGCTGCATATCCGAATTCCTCAGGAGCTTACACCCTCGCAGCTTGCAGCGTTTCAGAATCTTAAAGAGGCTATGGAAGAAGCAGAAGACTAACTTTTTTTAAGACTGCACTGTAAAACGAGTACAATTCGCATACAATGGGAGGCTTATCGCTTAATGTTTCTTATACAATATATTCCTATGCTCGAAGTTTTATTTTTTAACCTGTTTGCAATAAATAAATGCTGCCATAAAAAATATTCTGCTGCCAAAACGGTTTTGGTACTCTTTTTGTGGAGCGCCCTCCTTTTGGTCATTTCCAATAATTTTGTGGAATATACCGGCCTTAAAGGAAATGGACAGTTTATGACAGCAGGTCTTTTATACCTGATCCCCTTAAAATTTTTGTATAAGGAAAAAATACTTATCCTGTGCAGCGTCACGTGCACCTGCTGCGTTTATACCATAGGTATCTTCGCTGTTTCCCGCCAGCTTTCCTATATGATGGGTTCTGAATTTTTCCTTCTGCTTATACTGGAAAATATTATTTTTCTCATTACCCTGGTTCCTTTTTACCGGCAGTTTATGGCAAACTTTATCCGGGTTTTAAATAATATCGGATCCTTTGACAAACAATGGTATAAATATCTGGCAATAACCAGCTGCCTGTTTTTTATTACTTTTTCCACTGTACAGTCTGCTTTTATTTCGGAGACGGCATCTATTCATAAAATCCTGGCCCTGGTCTTTTTGCTGGTCACTATCTTTATGTCCTATTTTATTTTTTATAGGATTATAATGGACTCCATTAAAATGACCCAGCTGGAACGCGCGGTCCTTTACGATCCCCTCACAGGGCTTGGGAACAGAAAACATCTGTGGGAAAACCTGCATTCATTGATCGAAACTGATCAGACCTTTTCTGTTTTATTCATGGATCTGGATCATTTTAAACAGATCAATGATCAATACGGGCATATGGTAGGGGATGAATATTTAAAACATTTTGGCCGGATCAGCTCTGATATTTTACTTGACCATGGGGAAGTTTATCGTTTTGGAGGCGATGAGTTTGTGGCCGTCTACCGAGGCATTGTGCCTGAATCTGTTCTTACCGCCCTGAAAGAATGCAGAGACTGGGATACCGGTGCTCCATGTCCCTTTAACCAGGTGAGCACCGGCTCCCTTCTCTGCCAGCCGCCTCATAAAAGCGTGGAAGAGATCCTTCACCGGGTGGATGAATTGATGTATGAGAATAAATTAAAAAAGAAAGAGCAAAGTAATGCCCCGGCTGTCCAGTAAAAAGTTTCATACCTATAAAGAAATAATTCCATTACTATAGATGAGGCTGTCTGCTGACAAATGTCA
>CALIZJ010000081.1 GCA_938028845.1 uncultured Blautia sp. | reverse complement strand
CTTACCTTGGGATCACTGTCCACCAACTGCTGCAGGCAGAGGATCAGATGAATGATATCCTTAGCGATCACATAAGCGGGCGCTGCCTTTGCCCCAAAGATCATCGTGATCGGGCGCTTGGGCAAATTGCCTTTTTTGATTTCTTTATATTTATAGATGGCATAAAGAGCATTCATCTGCTGTCTCTTATACTCATGAAGGCGCTTGATCTGGATGTCAAAAACAGAATCCGGATCCACTTCCACATTCTGGGTAAGCTTCAGATAGTCGCGCAGCTCTTCCTTGGAATGTTTTTTAATCTCTCTTAACTTTTTAAGGACTGTCTCATCATCCTTGTACTCTAAAAGCTTGGAAAGCTCTGCGGCATCTTTCATATAATCCGGCCCGATAAGCACCTTAAGGTACTGTGCCAATTCCTGGTTGCAATGTACCAGCCATCTGCGGAAGGTAATGCCGTTTGTTTTATTGTTAAATTTCTCCGGATAAATATCATAAAATGGCTTTAATTCTGACTCCTTGAGAATCTGGGTATGAAGGGCGGCCACGCCATTTACCGCATATCCAAAATGGATGTCAATATGTGCCATATGCACCCTGTTCTGTTCGTCTATAATATAAACCCGTTCATCATGGTAATCTCTTCTTACCCTTGCATCCAGCTCACGGATAATAGGAAGCAAGTGCGGAACCACTTTTTCCAGGTAATGTACCGGCCATTTTTCCAAAGCTTCCGCCAGAATCGTATGGTTTGTATACGCACAGGTCTTTCTTACTACATCGATGGCTGTGTCCATATTAAATCCCTTTGCCATGAGAAGACGGATCAGCTCCGGGATCACCATGGTCGGGTGGGTGTCATTAATCTGAATGGCTACATGGTCATAAAGCTTGTAAAGGTCATATCCTTTTTCTTCCGCCTCTTTTAAGATAAGCTGAGCGGCGTTGCTGACCATAAAATACTGCTGGTAGATACGCAGGAGCTGCCCCTGCTCATCGCTGTCGTCAGGATACAGGAACAATGTCAGATTTCTCTTAATATCTGTTTTATCGAAATCAATACCGTCTCCTATGATTCCCTCGTCTACAGTATCCACATCAAACAGGTGCAGACGGTTGCAGCCGTTTTCGTATCCCGGAACATCAATGTCATACATAACAGATGTTAAAGTGAAATCTTTAAAAGGAACCTGGAAGCTGACTGCTGTCCTGGTAAGCCAGCTTGTATCCGTGATCCAGGGATTGGGAACCTCTCTCTGCTTATTCTCTGCAAATGTCTGGCGGAAAAGGCCCTCGTGATAATTCAGGCCCACGCCGTCGCCATTCAGCCCGAGAGTGGCGATGGAATCCAAAAAGCAGGCTGCCAGACGGCCCAGACCGCCGTTTCCAAGAGATGGCTCTGTTTCCATTTCTTCAATTTCCGTAATGGAGTGCCCATGTTTTTTAAGGACCTCTTTTGTTTCATCAAATAATCCTAAATTGATCAGGTTGTTAGAAAGCAGTTTTCCAATAAGGAATTCTGCGGAAATATAATATAATTTCTTGTTTCCTTCATTTCTTTTCATTCCCTGCATTTTTTCTTTGGTAATGCACAGAAGGGCGGTATAAATTTGTTCGTTTGCCGCCTGATCGATGGTAGTTCCGAATTTTTCCTGCAGCATCTGCTCCAATAACTGTTCCATGTGTTTTTCCTCCTATTTCTTTTCCATGTATTCGTTTTTTGGTGTGCAGCTTTTTGTTTCGTTTTGTTTCGTTACGTTGAATATACATCACTTTTCCCAAAACGTCAATCCATCCCCATATTTTCCGTTCTTTTCTCCATTCTGCACAAATTCAGCTCTGTATTTTTATGCAATATAACTATTTACTTTTTCCATTTATTTTATCTCCTTAAACCTATGTTTCATATTGATTTCTGCCTGATATTCCGCTATAATACCTATATCCCGCCAAGTTTACCATCTGGCGGGGGCAACTGTGGAAAATTTTCAGAAAGGCAGTTTTATGGCTACTATACAGAATATCGCTGACAAGCTTGGCGTATCCAAGGGAACCGTATCCAAAGCCTTAAACGGCGCCCCGGATATCAGCGAAACATTACGAAAAACCATCTTGGATACGGCTGTAGAAATGGGGTATTCCCGCCTTCGCAGACCGAAAACCGACGCCAAGAAGTTTTGCATTATCACAGAAAATATCGAATATGAGGAGCCGCACCAGTTTGGCTATGATTTTGTTATCGGCTTCCGGCAGATGGCGGAGCCTTTGGGGTATCTTGTAGATGTGATTCCAGTCACTCATAAATTTCAAAAAGATATCCCCTATGATGTTTTTATGCTCCAAAAGGATTACATGGGAGCGCTTGTCCTGGGCTTTTCTCTGGATGATCCCTGGATGAAAGATTTTGAGACCAGCCATACTCCCACTGTCCTTTATGATAATTATATTCCCACCAATCCCTTCATTTCATCCATCGGTATTGATAATAATGAGGGAATGGCTCTGGCAGTGGCCCATTTAAAGGGGCTGGGACATAAAAAAGTCGGTTATCTGGGCAGTTCTTTTGGTTCTCATATTATGCAGGTGCGGCACAAAGCTTTTTTCCACGCTATGAAGCAGAATGGCCTGCGGGCAGATCCTTCCTGTGCCGGTACCTCCTATTATGTCACCCATTGTATTGAAAAGCATCTGCCCCGCCTTTTGGATATGGGAATGACTGCCCTTATATGCAGCCACGACCTGATCGCCAGCGCAGCCATTGTACAGTGTCAGCAGCTTGGCTACCACGTTCCTGAAAATATCAGCATTGTAGGCTTTGACGACCTGCCTATTTCCGCCTATACTTCTCCTTCTTTGACCACTGTCCGTCAGGAACGGCTGGAGCTTGGAAAATGCGGGTATTATGCTCTGGACAGTATTTTAAATAAAGTATATATTGGAACCATATACCTGCACGCTCAATTGATCGTAAGAAACTCTACTGGAAAAAGTCCTGACTGAAAATGTCAGGACGTTTCTTATGAACGAAAAATTCTTTTCCCTGCCGCCCGAAAAACAAGCCGCAGTCATTAACGCCAGAAATTGACCTGAACATGATGTATCAGGAAATGTACTGGGCTTCTGAGGGATATCTTTGGGAGAAAATGCAGCAGGGAAACCTGGATATAGATGAAATGGAGCGGGATTTTAACCGAATGATAGATTTCTGGGAATCTATTTTTATACGAAAAGAGGGATGACATGGATGCAATTTTAATTGAAAATCTCACAAAATATTATGGAAAAACGCCTGGAATCCGAGACCTTAATCTGTCCGTAAAGGAAGGGGAATTTTTCGGATTCATCGGGCCGAACGGAGCCGGAAAGTCTACCACCATACGTACTTTGCTTGGGTTAATAAAACCCACCTCGGGACAGGCAAAAATCCTGGGAATGGATATTCAAAAAGAACAGAACAAAATTTTAAGTTTAACCGGCTATCTTCCGGCAGAGGCAGCCTTTTATTCCGGCATGAAAGTAAAGGACGTCCTGAAATTTTCTGCAGCTCTTCGCCGGAAAGATTGTTCCCAGGAGGCTGCGGCCCTTTGCCAGAGACTTTGTCTTGATCCTGACCGCAAAGTGGAGGAGCTGTCTTTTGGAAACCGGAAAAAGGTATCCATTGTTTCCGCCCTTATGCACGATCCGCCGCTTTTAATCCTGGATGAGCCTACCAGCGGTCTGGATCCGCTGATGCAGCATGAATTTTTCTCTATTCTCAGAGAAAAAAACAGGAAGGGAACCACTATCTTTTTATCCAGCCATATCTTATCGGAAATCCAGCAAAATTGCCACAGAGCTGCCATCATACGCGAGGGGCGCCTCATTGCCTGCGACAGTGTAGAAGCTCTGTCAAAAACAAACGCAAAACGGATTGTGATCCAGGGAAAGGTCTCCTTATCTGAATTAAAAGGCGTACGCAGCGCAGTCCAAACGGAACAGGGAGTAAGCTTCCTTTACAGCGGAAAGATACCGGTGCTGCTTGAAACTCTTGCCAAAAGCCAGATTACTGATCTCACCATTACGGACCCGGATCTTGAAGAAATTTTTATGCATTACTATCAGGAGGAGGAAAAGGGTTATGACGATCACCATACATGAATTAAAACAAAACTGGAAATCTTTACTTGTCTGGACGGTCTCTATCAGCTTTTTTATTGTAATCTGTGTATTTTTATATCCGGAGATGAAAAACGAAATGGCAGGTATCAGTAATCTTTTTGCCTCTATGGGAGCCTTCACCGCAGCATTTGGTATGGACAAGCTGAATTTCGGATCGCTGGTGGGTTTTTATGCTCTGGAGTGCGGAAATGTATTAGGTATCGGCGGAGCAATGTTCGCCTCTTTAACAGGAGCCAATGCATTGGCAAAAGAAGAAAAAGAGCATACAGCCGAATTTCTTTTGACCCATCCTGTAAGCCGCGCCCGTATCCTTACAGAAAAACTTTTGTCCCTTCTTCTCCAGCTTCTGCTTATGAATGTGGTTATTTTTTTATTTGCCCTCATCTCCCTTAGCTTAATCGGGGAGCCTATCCCCTGGACAGAACTCTTCCTGCTGCATCTGGCGTTCTTTCTGGTCCAGGCGGAACTTTTCGCTGTCTGTTTCGGCATCTCCGCCTTTCTTCGCCGCGGAAGTTTAGGCATTGGACTGGGGCTTGCTGTTATTATGTACTTTTTTAATATTGTGGCAAACATTTCTGAACAGGCGGAATTTTTAAAATATATCACTCCTTTTGGCTACGCCGATGGCGCGGATATTGTTTCAGATCTGTGTCTGTCTTGGGAAAAAGTTGCTGTAGGAATGTGTCTGGGCGTGCTGGGTATCCTCTGTGCTTACGTGAAATACTGCCGGAAAGATATCCACTAAAGAAAATAGCAGCGGTTTTTGATGTTAAAACCGCTGCCATTTTCCATTCAAAGGGATATTTGCAATCCACTTCCTACGCCTAAATGATTTACTTAATTCTTTTCCCATACCGTTTCTAAGACTTCTCTGGCTTCTCTTACCTTTTCCTCACTGGTTTCCCAGATCTCAAATTCACTTAATGACGGAAGTCCCATATTTACTCCCTGTTTTCTGTACTTCATAGAACTGTCTCTGGTGACTTTTCCAGACATGTGAAAGCACCTTAGCGGCATCCTGCCGGTAAGATACCGAATCGCAGCCGCATCCACACCGGCCCCTGCCATAATCTCAATCCTGCCGTCCGCTTTCTGCAGCAGATCATTTAAAAGTCTGCTTCCTGCCAGACAGTTATTTTCCTGCCCGGATGTAAGAATTGTATGGATTCCCAGGGAAATCCCTTCCTCCATGGCCGCATAAGGATCCTTGCACACATCAAAAGCTCTGTGGAGGGTAATCTTCATTTTCCCTGCCGCTTCTCTCAGCATCTTCATAGCCTCAATATCCAGCGTTCCATCCGGACGCAGCGCACCGATCACCGCTGCATCCGCACCAAGTTCCCGAAACATACGGATCTCTCTGCACATAATTTCCTTTTCATAGGCATCGTAGCAAAAATCCCCAAACCTTGGGCGGATCAGGACATGAATGGGCAAATTTGTATGTTTTCTCACCTCTTTAAAAAGATAAGGGCTGGGGGTTGTTCCTCCGATGATAAGATTGCTGCATAACTCCAAACGTGTAGCGCCGCCTTTTTCCGCGTTAACAGCAGAGTTTACACTGTCTATACAACATTCCAGAACAAAATTTTTCACGCCTGTTTCCTCCTGAGTTCCCTATTGTTCCGATTCCTCCTGTACTGTTTCTTCCGTTTCCTCGTCTGTCTCGTTCGTAATAGCATACAAAGTCACATCACTTTCTGTATCACTATTAGAAGAAAATTCCTCCGTGCATGCTTCGTCTGTATACAGCACGTCATTATAGCCTATAGGAGCTACCGAACAGCCTTTTCCCACTGTTTCCTGAAAAACTGCTTCCTGGTCAGTCCCTGGATTCGTAATGATTGTTACAGTCCTGGAATCTTCACTGTCCAGTCTTTCTGTAATCTCAGAAGAAAAAACATATTCCTCCGGTTCAGTATTTAACGACTCCTCAGACAATGTTGTTTCTGTTCCATCATTCCGGATCAGAACAGAAGATGAAGAGGTAATAAAGGAATTTTCCGGATCAATCTGATACCTCCACTGTACAACATCTCCTTCCTGTGGCTCATACCCCAGCTCTGTGATAAATTCCGCCGCCTTTTCTTCACTGCACTGGGTCACCAAAGCAACCTTTCCATCTTCTTCTGTTATAGAGATCATCGTCTCATTTTCAAAGGTGTAGGACGCCACATCATACCCGCTCTGAATATAGTCCTCATAGGCTTCTTCCGTCAAAAACAAAAAACGTCCGGGAGTATCTGTGCCTGGATCATAGAAATAATTTGTATCGTCAGAAACTACCTCTATATAGCCGTCAGAATCTTCCAAAACATAGGTATCGTCCGTATAATAACAATAGTAGGAATACACACTGCCGTCTCCATAATGCATAGATACGGTATTTCCTACTGCATCGAAGCTGTCTAAAAGGCTTTTTACATTCAAGGAAATACTATCCTCAATTTCCTCCAGACTTTCCGGCAGGTTCTCCTCACTCTCTGCAAAAACGGACACAGGCGCTCCAGCCAGCAAAAATGATGCTGTCAATAAACTCAAACATATTTTGTGGTACATTATAACACAGTCCTCCTTTGGCGATATTTTTATAATATTTTGTATTATCTTCTTACATCAGTATAAAAAGGCATTTTTTTCTATATAATTCCTTTTTTTCTGATTATACTTAGCCTAACACATTTTTTCAAATACAACAAGTCTATTGCTCGTATTTATGTTAAAAATACCCGCTCAAAAAGGCTTCCCTTACTCTGGAATACTGTTTCTCACGCACAGTACCCCATACCCTATTTCCGGATTTGGATATCTGTCATATCCGGGAAGGGCTTTCGCTCCCCTTCTTAAGTAAGCCTTCACTTTTTCTCCAAAAAGAAACGCATCATTCCCTTCAATAATCCCCCACTCCATTAAAAGAACCGCCCCTCCGGTCACAAATGGCGTTGCAAAGGATGTTCCCGTCACCTGTATGTACCCGCCGCCTGCTCTTGGCGCTGTGATATCCACCCCCGGCGCGGCAAGGTCTGGTTTTCGAAAAGGCAGAAAGCTGCCTCCCCTTCCCGAAAAATCTGCATATGCATTCAACCTGGAATCATAAGCCCCCACAGAGATTACCCGTCCTGCAGTAGAGGGGATTGTTAAAGTTCCCAAAGCTCTCGGCAGAAAAAATCCAGTATTTACATTTAATACGTTTCCTCCAGGAAGCCACATATAAAAGTCCCCTTCTTTAATTTCTCTCCCTCGAAGAATAATTTTCCATACACCGCTATCTAAATATGTACCTATAGGCAAAAAGTCTATATAAATCTCCTGGGTCACCTGGAAAGGAGCAGGTTTTCCATAGTAAGCCAAAAGCTCTGTATCTCCCATCCGATTCCTCTGAGCCCCCAGTACTTCATACAATGGTCCTACTCTCTCGCCGGAAGGATTTTCAATATAAACCTCCATTTGATCCGCATAAGACTTCCACAACTGAATATTCAGCCCGGTTTCATATTCACTGATTCCAAACTCAATCTCCTTGCGCTCCCCTTGAGCCACCCTTCCAGCTGTATGGAGCTTGTCGTTTCCATTATTCCCCGTTCCCACACAAATCACCGTGCGTCCCACATTCGAGGCATTGTCTATATAGGTCTCTAAAAGAGAATCTCCTTTATGGGAACCATAGTTATTTCCAAAACTAATGTTGATCGCTATAGGTCTGCCAAGTTCCTGTGCCTGGCGGATCAGATAATCAATTCCCTGGATCAGCTCTATCGTCCTGGGAAAAGAATTTTCCCGGGGAAGTCCCATTTTAACTACAAGAAGTTCACTTTCATAGGCTACCCCCTGGTTAATTCCTTTAGATCCCCTTCCATTTCCGGCAGCAATTCCGAGAACTGCAGTCCCATGGCCGCTGGCATCTCTTCCCGGAACAAGGCGCCTTCCCTCTTCTTCTGTCAGAAAAAGCGCTTCATCGATCTGCTCCTTTGTATATTCCGTTCCTATATAATATCCCTTCGGAGGATTTCCTTTTACACTTTGATCCCAATATTTCAAAATCCGGGTAGTTCCGTCCTCATTACAAAAATCCAGATGGCGGTAATCCACACCGGAATCTACAATCCCTACAAGTACGCCTTTTCCGCTAAGCCCTTCCTGCCCTATCTGCACAGAACGGATACAGGATGCAGCTTTTGCCTGATACACTTCAAAAAAGAGCCTTTTCGGTTTTTCTACAAACTCTACCTGCGGTCTTGCTGAATAGGCTACCAGTTGACTCTCCGGTAAAGTTACCACAGCATAACCGCCTAAAAGCGGTGTCACTGTAATCCCCTCACCCTCCAGACCCGAAATCCCTCCGCTGTACTTTACGATCACATCCCATAAACGCAATTCCTCATTATATCCTATGTTTAAATTTAATGATTTCTCACGTTCTTCCATGGTAGAATCCAAGGCGAGGTTTAAAAGGTTATCCAGTTTTTGGTCCTGCATATAAAACTTCCCGCAACTTTTTTATTATTTTATCTATAGAAAAAAAAAATATGACGGATGTATTATAGATCAAAAAGCAGCAGCAAAAAAAAGAGGCAGAAATTTATTTTTTTCTTATCTTCTTTTCTTCTCTTAATAAGAAAAGATAAAAATCTCTTTTCCATTTGTAAAGTATTTCATAGTATACTGTCTCTAAACTTACTATAATTAAACAATGCGAATTAGAAAGACAGCGAGATATGGAACAACAGAATAAAAAATTATCCTTAAAATCTTATATAGGCCACGGTCTGGCAGAAGCAGGAGGACAGTTTTCCTGGACGCTGGTCAGCTCCTATCTGACCATCTTCTACTCTGATGTAGTAGGCCTTGCTCCCGCGGCTATCTCTCTTATTATGCTTATAGCCAGGATCTGCGATGCCATAAGCAATCCTCTTATGGGCGCTGTTACTGAACGCACCCATACCAGGTGGGGCAGCTTTCGGCCCTATCTTCTCTTTGCTACCCCGTTTCTGGCCTTGTTTAATTGTCTTACCTTCCTGAATATGGATATTTCCCGCAATAGCAAGATCATATGGTGCCTGATCACCTATATCCTCTGCGGCATGGCTTATACGGCGGTCAGAATTAGCACCGGCGCACTGGCAAACAGTATGACTATTGTAAATTCGGAACGGGTCACATTAAATTCCTTTCGGAATATTATCGGCAATGCAGCAGTCTTTATCATAAATGCAGCTACTATGCCTTTGATCCTTTATTTCGGAAATGGCGACACCTCTGATGGCATGGGATATTTTATGGCAGCCGTTATTTATTCCCTGATCTCCATCCCTTGTCTGTGGACAGCCTTTGTCTCTGCAAAAGAAGTAGTCAATACCCATAAAAAAGAAGAAAAATCTGCTTCTCTCCTTTCTTCTTTTGTCCAGACCTTTAAGGACCGTGACTCCATGCTGGTCTTTCTTGCCATGATCCTAGTTATGACTGCGGTAATGGGAAGGAGCAGCATAATGGCTTATTATTTTATTTATGTTCTGGATAATGCTCCCGCCATGGCTGTCTGTACCTCTGCCATGACATTAGGAGGACTTCTGCCGGGATTTTACTCGCCTTTTCTGCTGAATAAAATAGATAAAAAATGGGCCGGTGCAGGAGGCTGCATTGCCTGCGCAATTGTCTGTATCCTGCTTTATTTCTGCGGCGGTTTCCATCCCCCTCTGCCGGTTCTGGCGGCCGTACATTTTCTTTACGGAGCGGCCAACTGTGTAGGACTTACCACCTTTGCCCTGACAGCCGAAATCATTGACGACAGCTGGATCCGCACAGGACACCGGGCAGACGGTGTAATCTACTCCTGTATTTCCTTCGGGACGAAACTCGGCCATGCCCTGGGAGGTTCCGTTGGTATTTTGATTCTGGGAGCCGTAGGCTTCGCGGCAAATACTACTATGCCTTCCTCCGTTCTCTCAGATATGAACAAAGTAATTAACTTTTTCCCGGCAGTAATCTTTCTTCTCGCAGCTTTATGCTTTTCCAGGATCCGCATGACAAACGCCAGAGGAAAAGAGAACGAGAAAACTGTGGAGGAAATGCTGCGCTCTTCAGCCTCCAACCAGAAAAATATGTAATTGTGTAAAATACAGACATACAACGAAAGGATGATCAACGATGAAACACACTACTTTTAAAAGTCACCCCCTAAGCCGTCTCTCCATCTCAGAAAACAAGCGGTACTTTATCAAAGAAGACGGCACTCCCTTTCTGTGGCTGGCAGATACGGTCTGGACCATGCCTCAAAGAATGAAATGGGACGATGTGGAATATTACATGCAGACAAGAAAGAACCAGGGCTTTACGGTTCTGCAGATCGTGGCACTTGATCCTGAACGGGACGAAGATATCCGCAATCCGGCAGGAGAAAAAGCCTTGATAAACAATGACCTTTCCTCCCCTAATGAAAATTATTTCTCTTATCTTGACTGGATCCTTGACCGGGCGGAAGCGTACGGTTTTTACGTACTGCTCCTCCCCGTGTGGGGACAAATGGTAGTGGGGGAAAATTGGCAGGGAGAAAAATTTCCTAAAACTGTAAATGAAGGCAATGCCTATCAATATGGAAAATGGATCGGCAGCCGTTACCGCACCAGAACTAATATTCTCTGGTGCCTGGGCGGTGACCGCCCCCCTGTGCACAACGGAACAGATTATAAAAATGTCTGGCGGCGGCTTGCGGAAGGATTAGCCAAGGGAGTCCTGGATAAGGATCTTAAATATAATCAAAACAGAAAAGAATGGAAGGATCTTTTAATCACTTATCATTCTTCCTATGATGTGCATTCCGGCGAATGTTCCACTATGTCTTTCTGGACTGATGAAGAAGCGTGGATCCAGTTTATCATGCTTCAGTCCGGTCATGGTCTGACTGTAAAAAATTATGAGCTGATCAAAAAAGAGTATGACAGAGAACATCCCATGCCTGTATGGGACGGTGAGCCAGCTTATGAAGCCATGCCTAACTCCTGGCCAGTAAAGCCGGATTCCTATCACGGCTCCTGGATGGTACGCAGACGGGCTTATTTCAGCCTGTTTGCCGGAGCCTTTGGATTTACCTACGGCCATTCCTCCATGTGGTGCACCATTTCTCCAAGGGAAGTAAATCCAGTCACTCCTTATACCTGGTACGAGGCTTTGACACAGGAAGGCGCTTATCATATAAAAAATCTCCGTGACTTTCTGGAATCCATAGACCTTACAAAATTCGTTCCATCCCAGGAAATTCTTTTATTTCCAAGGGATACAGATGCCTCTGACGAAAGCCGGCATATCCAGGCTTGCAAAGACATGGAAAACAAACGGATCTGTGTGTACTTTCCTCAATATATCACTGCAGAACTGGAGCTCTCTGACTTTCCTCCGGAGCTTTTCCTTCCTTGGTACGATCCCCGGAATGGAAACGCTCTGGCAGCAGAAAAAATTAAAATTACAGGCTCCAGGCTAACCATCAACCCTCCCTCGAACGGATCGGAAGAAGACTGGATCCTGCTTCTTGGAAAAGAGGAAGCTTCTATTTCCCTCGTCGCAAAGAATATAGAACCGCAGCGAAAGCAGAAGAAGCTAAAAAAGTATTTGAATGGTAATATAATTTTATTTATCCTATTTTAAAGCAGAGGCAAAAAACAGCATGTGATTTTTAACATTATCTTTTATTATCTTTTTATCTTCCGAATTATGGCGAAAAATATATAAGATATTGGATAAATGCCCAAACGAAGTCCCACCCCCGTTTTGCTAAAATAAAAGCATCAAAAGAGCAGTCAGGCACTGCAGGAAAAGAATGGAGGAATTAGAATGGCCGGCAGACAGATTTATAATCCAGATGGATTTAAAAACACCGAAAACGCTGGAAATGTAACAGGCTTTGAATTCCAGTTCAAGGCACAGTATTACAGAGGTTTTACCCTCTCTATTCTTCGTGACATCAAGGTTAATATTGATGGCGAAGATATCCCAAGAGAAAATATCAGCATTAAGGTAAACGGAGAAGTCTTCACTTTAGAAGAAGCCCGAACCGTGATCGATTCCGATTACCGCTGGGAATTCGGCGAGTACGCTACTGTTTATGTAAAAAAAGAAGGCGGCCTCGCACCAGGCGCTCATCATATCAACGCATTACAGGTCATCGCGCCTTCTTACATGCCGTTCCAGTTAGAATCGGTATGTGAAGCAGACTTTGAAATTTAAGGAGGGGACGAAAAATGAGCTACGATATTAAAAGAAGTGTATCCCTGTACAGCTATCAGGACGAATATTACAATGGCCAGCTTGATCTTGAGGGCTGTCTTCGTGAAACAGCAAAAACCGGAGCTACCGGCGTAGAGCTTTTGGCAGAACAGATGATCAAAAGATTTCCGCTTCCTATTGAAACACAGGAATTCAGAGATCACTGGTTTGAAATGTTAAAGAAATATAACCTGGAACCATCCTGCTATGACGCATTCTTGGAAAACCATATCTATGACAACCGTACTCTGTGCCTTGGAGAGCAGATCAATATGATGAAGAGAGACATCCGTCTTGCATCTCTTCTTGGCTTTAAAAATCTCCGTACCCTGGTTTCCACTCCTATGGACGTAATTGAAGGAAGCCTGGAATACGCAGAAAAAATGGATGTAAAAATCGGTCTGGAAGTACACGCTCCCTTCTCTTTAAATTCTGGCTGGGCTGACGGTTATATGGAAATGATCAACCGCACCGGTACGAAATACTTCGGATTTATCCCGGATATGGGCATCTTCTGCAAAAATATCCCGGATGTACTCCGTGACAAAGCAAGAAGAGCAGGAGCAAAGGAAGAATGCCTTAAAATCGTAGACGATGCTTACGCACAGAGAGTAGAAAAGGGCTTCGTTAAAATCAAATATGACCTGAATCTTGGAAAAGCTAACATGGAATACCGTATGGCAAATGGTATGAAGGAAATGATGGATGCTGTAGAAAAAGCAGGCGGCGGCCCGGCTGATATGATGTACGCTGGTTCTTCCTTTACCTATTCCTGGTCTGATCCTCAGGATATCATTGATAATATTGATTATATCTATCATACTCACGCAAAATTCTATAATGTTTCTGAAGATTACAAGGAAACGGCAGTTGCTATTCCAGAAGTTGTGGAAGCATTTAAGAAAGCCGGATACAAAGGCTATTTAAGCTCCGAGTACGAAGGCGGCGAACATTTGAGACAGGATATGGAAGTAGACAGCATTGAACAGGTAAGACGCCATCAGGAAGCTCTCAGAAGAGCCATTGAAGGCTGATTATAATCCCATGTATCCCGTTTGCTTTGCGGGATACAGCATACCCAAGCGGGTATGAAAAACTTGCATAAACCTCCACAATAGCTTATTGATCTCTGCTGCTTTTGCTTCATCCAGATTTGCCACATCGATATGGCTCACACCTGCGTATCTTCTCTGTGCACCGCCCTGAGGCCAGCAGGCTACCTCCAGACATTCCAGATTGTTTTCCGCCGCGAAGTCCACAACCTCCTCAAATGTCATTCCTTCGCAGATTGCTGTAAGTAATCCAAATTTCATAGTTTTTGCTCCTTTCATTTTCGACTTGTATTTTCGTCTGAAATCCTCTTCATTTGCTTTCATTTTACAAAAGCAGGTCTGTAAAAGCATCCCGTCCCTTATCTTTTTTCTAGTTATAAAATGACATTTGTCTTTAGTTTTTTGCAAATGTAAAATAAGAGGTCAAAAATAAAGATATTATTTTTAACCTCTTTTCCATTTTCCTATTGTCCCGGCACATTATACGCGCTCATTTCTCATATTCGATTTTTAATTCAACATCTATCAAAAAATTATATATAATCCCAAAATTCTTAAACACTCCTTCTACCGAACTTGCAGGAATTATCTTTTTCTCTTATTTAAACCTGTAACCAAAGGCAATTTGATTTTTACCATTTTTCTTTGCCTCGTAAAGAAGGCGATCCGCATTGCGATAGAGATCATCAATGGTAAGATCATTTTCTATAGGAATCACACCTATACTGCAGGTCACATTTTTTTCGCTTGTCTGAATCTGGGAAACTCCTTGTTTCATAACATTGAGAATTTCCAGTATTTTTTCTTTTGAGGCTGGCTTGGAAATTAATGCTACAAACTCATCCCCTACCAGACGTCCCAGTATTCCCTGTCCGTTAAAAACTTTTTCCAAATTCCGCGCCACTTCTTTTAACACTGCATCTCCTGCCGGATGACCATATTGATCGTTTATCTCCTTAAAATAATCAATGTCAAGAATTACAAAATAGCCGCCTATATTGTCCTGGTCAAATTTCATATGCCTAAGAATTTCTTCTCCTGACTGAAAAAACTGCTGTCTGCCATACAAGCCCGTGAGTCCGTCCAGCCTGGCTTCATAGTACAGATAATTTGAATTTTTTTGGTAGAGAATGATCACAATAATAGATAAAGCAGCTAAAGAAATCATCCCCATTAAAAACTGAATCTGTAAAAGCATCAAATCATAAGAAATTTCATTCGACAGATCGATTCCATAATATCTCATAACATTTTCAATACGATCCGTAAAATATATGGCAACGCTAAAGGACGAAATAAGTACCAGAATGATCAATATCGCCAGCTTATTTTTATTTTGGGGTAATATGGCATTTTGCTCGTCCACAAAACGGATACGCTTCATAAAACTTTCTACAGATTCAGAACGGACACATTTATATATAAATAGGATCAAAGCATCTACAATAAAGACGAAAATTAAATAATCAGGTCTGAGGAACTCCCCAAAGGTATCTGCCGCAGTGTACCCCATATCTGGAAAACACAGCCCCATAATCAAATATACACAAAAAGTATGAATCGACCTTCCTATTGTAGATACAAGAACAATTCCTGTTTTCGGATATTTGCTTTTTTCGGCAACTTTGTAGAGATATCCGGTTATAATCCCAAACAAAGCCCTGGCTCCTACACTTAAAAGAATACTCTGTATAGGACTGCCGCTTCTCACAGGAGAAAATATTGCATCCCCGGCTTCTACATAAAATGCCGATGCCTTCCACATGGATGCCAGCCCAAATACTGTTCCTACAATTCCCCCTCCTTTTGGCCCCAAAAGACATCCTGCCACAAGAACAGGAATGTAGGCAAATGTTATAGATATAGGGCTTATATGCACATAACCTAGGAAAGAAAACGACATAAAGAGTTCAATGGCGATAAGGACACTCAATAAATATATATTATTATCTGCTATTTTATGATTTTTTTTACCAAAAACGGGCACTGTTACCATCTCCTCTGTAATTATAATAGCCCCACCAAATATACCTGTCAATAATACCTAATTTAAATCATCTAATTTTATCCATGTATTTTTTACTCCAGATAATGGAAATTTCTTCCTTCATAAGTTCTATTCACAATAACATCTACCGTTTTTTGAATATATTTTTCAAGTCTAACCCATCTTGAAATTAAACATTTTCTATTTCATGTCACTCTTTAGCTGGACATTTCCCCGAATTACATTCACTGCAGGTCACATTCTCAAAACATAAACAACATGCAAGTCCACACCTGGCAATCCCTAATAACTCTCGCCTCATAATGTTCCTCGTCAATTTTTCCTTTTCCTGCATTGTATCGTCTTTTCCAATACCATCGTATCTTTTCTGCCCTTACATACTTTTTATCGACCCATAACTTATACTTATAAAAAATGTCCATTGCAAAAGATTTTGTCTATTGAAAAGCACTTCTATACCGTGCTTTTTTGTTTTCTATATTCTTTCGGCGAAAGTCCCGTCTTCTCTTTAAAACACTTTCCAAAATAACTCATTTGATGGAACCCCACATGGGCCGCAATATTTCCAACAGACTCATTCGTCTTTTTTAAAAGCTGCGCTGCCTTTGACAGTCGATATTCGTTCAGATATTTATAAGGAGTGGTGTGCAGGCTTTGCCTAAAACACCTGGAACACTCCGACTTACTTATATCCGCACTCTTCGCCAGATTTTCCAGGGTAATCTCTTCCCCGTAATGGTTTTCGATAAACCGCAGGATCTTCTGCATACGAAGATTCACAGCACTTTCTTTTTTCTTAGGAGGAATAGCAAGGTTTCTCCTAAACTTTAGCCATAGCGCTGTCAAGTGGACCAAAACCTCATATGGATAAAATTCCAATTTATTTTTTTCAATCTCTGCCAGATTCCGTAATTCTTCTGTTATCTGACTGTGCCAGCCGGTACCAGGGATAAAATGAAATATAGCAATCTGCTCCTTCTCTGTTACACTGTCTACGAACTCCCTTGCCGGGCTTCCTGGATAAAATTCAAGAAAGTACGCAGGGAAAAGAAAACTGTTGTAATGGCAGTTTTCAAGCTTTCGTACGTGATGAACCACATCTTTGTTAATAAAAATCCCTTCCCCTTTTTGTACCTGAACTGCTTGTTCCAAAGTACGGACTTCTATCTTTCCTTCCAACACATAGATAAATTGTAAGTCCTCGTGCCAGTGCATAACCTGAAAGCCTGGGTTTCTGGGACAGGCATTCTCATTGACTACGTCTAGGACGAGATATGGAAAGTCTGTATCGCTGTTCAGATTTACAGAATTGATGTACTGGTCTTTTGCCTGCTTCATTTTATTTGCTCCTTTGAGAATATTATAATAATAATTGGAGATTTTTTGATATGATTGAGCTATTTATTGTGATAAAATCATAATATCTCATGAGACAAAAGTCAAGAAGACCGACAAAACCCCAAAGGGAAAAACTATTTATTATGTGAGGAATTTTATTATGAAACCATCAAATTTAGAAGCCATCCAACGCTCCTTTGAAAAACAAGCTGTAAACTTTGAGAGCAAAGCTGTAAATTTTTCAAAGGAGGAATATTTAGATTATACCCTTTCCTGTGTCCAGCCGGATAAATCAGACGCGCTGTTAGAAGTAGCTGCCGGTACCTGCGTCTGCGGGCGGTCTTTTGCCCCATTCGTACAAAAGGTGGTCTGCCTGGATGCAACGGTTCCCATGCTGCAGATTGGAAAGACAGAAGCAAAGCGCTGTCATTTAGATAATATTGTTTTTATAAAAGGCTATGCAGAAGAACTCCCCTTCCTGGATGAAGATTTTGATATCGTCTTCTCCCGCCTAGCTTTTCATCATTTTCCAGATATAAACAACGCATTTTCCGAAATGACACGAGTGCTGAAACCTGGCGGCAAGCTGGTTATGATCGATATGGAAGCACCTGCAGAACCCCTTAGACATACCAGAGATGAAATCGAAACTTTGCGTGATCCTTCCCACATAAAAAATTTAAGCAGCTCTGAAATGAAAGATTTATTTAACATTCACGGTCTCACCCTGGAGACATGCACAACTACTGAAATGACCCAGCGTCTGGAAAACTGGCTTGCCCTCACCCAGACACCGGAAAGCATAAAAACGGAAATCCGGGAAAGAATGGAAGCAGAACTAAAGGGGCAGGCAAAAACCGGATTTTTCCCCTACCGCCAAGAGAATGAAATTTTTTTCAACCAAAAATGGATTTTAAATATCGGAAGGAAAAATCCCGTTGGGTAAGCAAAAGCCTGGCACTTTTCTGCCAGGCTTAAATTGAGCCAATCTGGTCCCTGACGGGTTGAAATCATACCCGTATAGCCTTTCCCAGTGTAAAAGAATAAATGTACTTTTCCTTTACCCTCACATTCAAAAGCTTTTCCAGCGCCTCCTTATAATTCTCAAGCTGTGTATGATAAAGCTCCACAAGCCGCTTTTCTTCCCAGGGCTTCACTTGATCGGTCTTATAATCCACCAGCACCAGACCGTCGTCCTCGGCAAAGTAGGCGTCTATAATTCCCTGGACTAAGACACGCTCTCCCTCTCCCCAGTCTTTATTAATCTCCTCCGCATCCATCGCCATAACAAAAGGCTGCTCCCGGACAAGATTCCCTTTAAGACTTGCCTCTTCCATCCGTTTCCCAAGGGGAGAGCGTACAAACCGGACCACATCCTCTGCGGAAATGCTTAACGCCTGCATTTCCTCCAGTTTTTTCTGATTTTGCAGCTCCCGGATCTGTTCCCGGATTTCCTCCTCATCAGCTATCCGGCGGTAATCCAGACATTCCATAAGCCGGTGATAAGCGGTTCCCCGCTCTGCGCCTTTGTATTCCTCTTCCTCATTTGCGGCAAAGCGCGGGATCAAAGGCACTATATCCCTCTCAAAAAACAAGCTCTCCTCTTTATCCGCATCCCCTGCATAGCTTCTCTTTTTCAGCTCTGAAACACTGACCTTTACAGGAATATCCCTTAAATAGCCATAAGGATAAGAGAAAGAAAACCTTTCTTCCAAAGCTTTGCGTATTTCTTCATCGTAAGTTTGCTCCGGATCCCAATTTTTTAAATATTCCTCCTGAAGGCTTTCCTCTGTCTGATATAAGGTTTCTCCCTCTGCCAGATCCGCCGCCGTAACCCTTACCAGGGAAAACTCAGCCTCCGCAGCGTGCAAAGGATTTCCAGCAGGAAGGATTCCATATTCCTTATACAGTCCATCCATGCACCGGTGCCTTGCCAGCGCCGGAAGGATATACGCCCAGTAATTTTTCGCCTTCATGCGCGTGCCTAAGGGCAGAAGCTCTTCTGCGCGCTCCTGGTATCTTGCCAAAGAAAGGATCTGTTTTTCCAGCTTGGAGATAGTCCCTGTAATCACCAGCTTTTCTTTTGCCCTGGTAAGAGCCACGTACAGTACACGAAGTTCCTCTCCCAGGCTTTCCTTCAAAAGCGCTCTTCGGATGACCTGTTTATGGAGTGTGGAAATAATAAGCCTCTCCTTGGGCAAAACAGCGTCCGCTCCAAATCCAAGTTCCGGATGGATCAAAAGCCTTGCGTTCAAATCCTGAAAATTAAACTGTTTTCCCATACCGGCAGCAAACACAATGGGAAACTCCAGACCCTTGCTTTTATGGATGGTCATGATCTGCACAGATGAACTTCCGGCCCCGGAGACATTTGTCTCCCCAAAATCCACCTCATATTTTTGCAGGCTTTCAATATACCGGATAAAATGAAACAGACCCCTGTAACTGGTCTTTTCGTATTCCATGGCCTTTTCCACAAGCATATGCAGATTTGCCCGCCTTTGTTCTCCTCCCGGAAGGGCTCTGGCATAATCTCCATATCCCGTTTCTTCGATCACATGGATGATCAGTTGATGAATGGGCGTAAACTCCGCCATAGAGCGCACCTTTTCAAGACCTCTTAAAAATGCCCGGAGCTTTTCCTTTAACTCTTCCTTTCCGTCATCTTCCGGAAATAATTCCATCTGCCCGTCTTTTGCATAAGCACAGACACTTTCGTAAAGAAGCCCCTTGGGAAAATCCTTGCGGATCATGGCAAGCTCCTGGGAAGTGCATCCCCCTATTGGAGAACGCAGCACCCCTGCAAGAGGGATATCCTGAAGGGGATTGTCACATACCCGCAGATAATTCAGGACCGTTACCACCTCCAGTGTGGAAAAATATCCGGTTCTGGAGGATGTATAAGCAGGAATCCCCTTGGATTCAAATATCTGGGCAAATGTCTCCGCCCAGCCATATGCAGTACGCAAAAGAACAGCAATGTCCCCGTATTCTGCCGGACGATAGCTGCCGCTCTCTTTATCAAGGACTTTTTCTTTTCCCACAATTTTTTTAATTTCCTGGGCAATGGAAAGAGCTTCCAGCTCTTGGGCATTTACACCTCCCGGCTCATCTGCAAGCTCCTCCGTATCCTTTTCTACAAGAATCACCTTGGTTTTTACAAACTCTTTATTTTCCCCTTCCGGAAAAACAG